>JAQIBZ010000090.1 GCA_027858815.1 Desulfobacteraceae bacterium | reverse complement strand
TTATTATGCCGTGTCCCCGAAAATTGTTACACTTATCGATAATAAGCAAAAAATAAAAATCATTTTAAAAAATATATTTATCGATCCACTGGTCAACTATCTGAAGAAAAACGGTAAATATTAATCAAAAAGTGACTCGAGGGGTCAATGATGGGAAGTTTAAACAGTTGCCCGAATTGCGGGAGGAGAGCGCAAAAATCAATGTCATCGAACTGTTTTCCTGTCCATAAATGTAAAAAATGCGGTAAAAAGTATTGCCAGCAATGCGGTGGCACAAATTGCCCTGTATGTGGATCAACCAGTTATTCAGATACTGACAAGGTTTATGCCCGATTATAACCGGCAATTATAAGCCAATAAATTAATGGCTGTATTTCATGAGAAAATCAAAAGACATCACTTCAAATATATCGTCTCACTGCCTTTTGCTGCCTCAGATGCGCGCTAAGTTACATCCAGATCGTAATGTGATTGAAACCCTTTCAACAGGAGCTTCTTATGTCGGAAAAAATCGGATTTAACGATTGTGGGCATAGATGGAGATTACATAGTCACAGAACATTTTTTGTCAGGACGTGCCAAGAATCCTATTTCTGCTATTTCCAGGATTGTGCGCTATGATTTGGAATCCAGCGACAGTCCTGTTGATAAACAGCTTCATGATGGTGCCAAAAAAGGTGACATCAAGATGGTGGAGGAGGCACTCAGAAATGGGGCGGATATAAATTCAAAGAATGATAGCCGGAGTACCGCTTTAATGCTTGCATCATTGAAAGGATATACGCAAATAGTGCAATTCCTGGTTCAAAAAGGCGCGGATGTAAATATCAAAACCAGTGCCTTTGCATTGCAGAGTGCTGCAATGTTCGGCCATCTGGATATCGTAAAATATTTAGTTGAAAATGGGGCGGATATTAATCAGGAGGTAAATGGAGAAAATGCTCTCACTCGCGCAATTAATTTTGACAGGCATGAGGTTACAAAGTTCTTGAGAGACTCAGGCGCTATTGATAATCGACAGTCCGATATTGATGAAGAACCAGATTATGAATATGCTCAGGAAAAAAAGTCAGGAGGGTGCTTTGTTGCGACTGCATGTTTTGATGATTATGACGCTCCTGAAGTTAAACTATTGCGAAATTTTCGAGACAATTACCTGCTAACGAACATTGCGGGAAAACAGTTTGTGGCATTTTATTATTATTTTTCTCCGCCGTTTGCCGAATTTCTTAAACGGCATTTCTATTTAAAAATTTTTGTAAGAAACATATTTCTGAAGCCAATTATATCCGCGATAGAGCATTGGTATTAGTCATTATGATTTCTGTATTCATGCGTATAAATGCTTTATTGACAATGTGTAGCGCAACAGCCCTGGTAGTTGATCAAGAATTTAAATAGATTTCGATTAAGATTATATATTTGCCAAGAGATAATATATGTGGGGGGGCAGGATTATGGGACTAATTTATGATCATAGCGGCCTTTTCGGAGGCTCCTGTGTGGGTAGAGTTGAAAATAATGGAAACATTTATACAGGATCTTTTGGTGGTGCACATAAAGGGAAAGTAGATAAAGAGGGCAATGTCTACTCATCCGGTTTTTTAGGGAGCAATACCATCGTTGGCAGAGTGAAAAAAAATGGACAAGTTTACCGAAATTCTTTTGGTGGTGAATATTTAGGCCGTGTCGATGGATCTGGTAATGTATATGATAATAGTGGGCTATTTGATGGTACGTTGATTGGCAGAGCAGAACCGCCGAACCGAAACGCCGGCGGAGCAGCTTTATTGCTTTTATTAAAATAATTGCTGGGGCAGTATCATGATCATTGTGCAATCGGTGTCACGTCTTGAATTGTGAATTAAATAATAAATATCTATATTAACAATAAGTTATAAATACGAATTCATGTCTTTAAGTGGGCTTTGAGGACGCATCCCCGGCGGTTATTGATTTTTCTTTTAACCGCTGCTTTTTATTTGGGGCGGTGGACGGACATAGATTCGGGAGACGTCCATACTTAATTAATGTGGTGAGCAACCTTGATTGACTTTAAACCGTTTCAGGCCATTTTTTTGATGTATGAAGCACCCTTAAAATAAATATAACCCCATCTTTTTCCGCGTATGGCAGGATATACGGTAAACCTGGTATAACAAGTTCGCGTGTCCCGGAAACCCTTCCGGGCCGTCAGATTCCAGGTTGTCCGGCTAACATTTTGGCAGCATTGAATATTTTCAGCGCCACATTCGTCGCTGCTGCCGGCTTGTCGGCAGCAATAAATGCCACAGCGTTGTCCAGATTAATAAGCGCCTTGCGGGTCCACTTAACTCGCATCCACACCCCATTTACTAAATCCGGCGACCACGTCATCATCAGTTGCGATCTTGCCTTGATCTATCTCTTTCAAGCCTTCTGTAACTTCCTGAACAAACCATTCCTCATAGTCAAGAAACCGCTCAATAGCCTGATTGATAACCCAGGATCGAGAACGGCTCAAGGTGGTTGCCAAACCGTCAATGCGCCCCAGCATATTATCATTAATGCGAACCGTCGTTGCTTTCATATGTCACCTCCTAAAATTGTATGCATTAAAAATACAATAGAATACGGAAAAATCAAGAGATACTTCCGATATTGATTGATCAAGATGCGTATGGATGTTTCTTCGGATAGTATGTTAAAAAAGTCTTCCCCCGTTTTTTTTGTGGGAGTGGGATCGAAATCCAAATGATGTGCTAACCATTTTCGTCAACTTCTTTTTCATGTGCGACAGATTCGCCCGATGATTTTTCACAGCGCACGGCTGTGTCCCTTGAAACGCTGGCTCAAGATCCACCCACGGACGGTTTTAACAGTCGAAATAATCCTGCAAAAAATAATCTTGTTATTGGTGAGAAAATAGACATACACGGTCCTTTTCAATAAAAGCGGTGGTTATTATATCCAGACAAATTATCTGAGACTTTTGATTATTCTGCCCCAAACACGCGTTTCAATAATTCTGTGGTCTGTTTTGCGGGATTTTCACGAATAGCTGCTTCTTCAGCGGCCATATAATGAAAAATTCCATCCATACCTTTTTGAGTGACATAATTAGTCAGATTCGCTTTTACATCAGGAACAAATGGTATTGATTTATATTGTGCAATCACATCATCATAAGTTTTTACTGCCCCTACCTGCGACAGGCTGTTTTCAATAATGGGCTGCATTTCTTTAGCAAGGGAGGGGGACATTTTGTCTTGAAAATATTGCGTTGCTGAATCGTCAGGGCCGTTATAAATATTCATGACATCTTCAAATGTCATATCTGTAATTGCCTGCAGGAAAAGTTCTTTGGCTTTTGGTGTTGCTTCTTCAGCTGCCCGGTTGAGTTTCAATTCAAGATCATCAACCATAAATGACATGCCGATTTTATCCATTGTCGTTTTTACAATTTCAAATTCCTCGGGCAAAGGAATATGAACAGCAGCATCCGTATTGAAACCATCTTCCTGGCCCAATTGACTGACAACATTGTCTGATCCAATACGAAGCGCTTCTTTAAATGCTTCACCGATTTCACCGACTGTAAGATCCCCCTGGCTTTCACCTTCTTCCGAACCAGTGAATAATTGTAATCCTTTTTCAAAAATATTTTCCGCATAAACGGTATTGGTAATAAAGAGAAAAATGACCACAGAAAATATAGTGCATAAATATTGATTATTTTTGATGTGCCGGAGAGTCGGTTTCATTCATATGCTCCTGTTAAAGGTTGGCTTAAAAGGGTAATAAAAAAATATGGTATGTGAGCAGCAAAAAAAAAATAATAAACTTGGAAAGACCTCAATAAATAAGTCTGCAACCCACATTATGGTTCCCACTCCATTCAGCATAAAAATATCAAAGACAGGACCCGCAAGCAAGTAAATTGAAAATCCATAACTTGAAAAAAATTCCAGCTGCATTTATATTATCAGGCGTTAACCTTTTTTTGATAAAAACATTGTTAAGAAAGGCAGGTATTAATGAAGTTCATTATTATTCTAATGGTGATTGCCGTCGCCGGGTATTTTTTTTATAAAAAGCGACACCCCGGTGAAGCAGATGCAGAGCAGGCAAGGGATATCTATGTATGTAAAGAATGTGGTGAGACTCATTGCGAGTGCCATAAAGAAAAACAGGATAATACCCGGAATGATGCGTGATATATTTTCTCACTGACGTTTATAAAAAAAGAACGATTGATCCTATTTGCTTACTAATGGAATTATGAAAACACCTGACTTAAAAAAAAGAAAATACGCAAAGCCTTTACCATCAGTGGTTATAGCAGGTGCTAATTTTGGCGGCTTAAAAGCTGCTGTTTCATTACCGAAGCGCTTTAACGTGACGGTTATTGACCCGGAACCTTATTTTGAATTTTCACCGAATATTCATGAATTGATATCCGGCTTGAAAACACCGGAAATGCTTCGATTCTCGAAACAAAAGGCAATTAATCGTTCCGGGCATCATTATCTTCAGGAAACTGTCACAGCAATTTTACCCGAACAAAAAAAAATAATTACCACTTCCGGCAGCACTTTAAGTTATGATTACTGCATACTTTCCATTGGCGGACAGAACAATACAGCAGTTGTTAAAGGTGCTGAAAAACATGCCATGCCTTTTAAAAGTGTGAGGCAGTGCTATGACATTGCCAAACGTATAGAAATCCTGACATCTGGTAAAAGAAAAATCTCAATTGTGATCGCTGGTGGTGGTTTTGAGGGAATTGAAGCGCTTGGTGAAATTCTTCGAAAATACAAGAATTCAAGAGGTCTCCAGGTTCATATTGTTGAAAAACAAAAACGACTGATGGCGGATACACCGACTGATATTGACTCTGAAATCCGGCGATTGTGCAATGATTTTCCTGTTACATTTCACACCGGTAAAACCATTACCCGGGTATGGAAACATTCTGTTGATTTATCAGATAAAAGCAAACTTTCGTCTCAAGTCACTATCTGGAACATCGGAACCCGGCCACCGGACATTTTATATGAATCAAAACTTACGGATGCTCCGAACCAATGGTTAAATGTCAAATCGACCCTTCAGCATATGGCATATCCTGAAATTTTTGCTGCCGGAGATATTGCCGGAATGCCTTTCCCATTACGAAAACAGGCTTATCATGCTCTGGATATGGGAAAAACAGGTGCTGAAAATATTATTCGCAAGCATGCCGGTAGAAAATTAAAGGCATTTAAACCGTCCTCCAAACCGATGCTGGTGTCATTCGGTGATCTGGATGCTTTTTTAATCGATAAAAAGATTGTTGTTGCCGGTCCGGCTATTGGCTTACTGAAAGAAGCGGTTTTTCATTATGTCATGACAGACCTGGATCCCTCAGGCGCATTTTTGAAGGCAATCCACACTTCTGAGCGGGCTACTGCAGCGGCAATTAAACTGGCATCAACAATGACTGTTTCACCGGCAGCACTGGCAAAACTTGGTAAGGTGCGCATTATTAAATGATTTAATGAACCAATGAAACGCGCAGGAGGCAATCAATGGAAAAGAAAATAAGACCCGGTCTCAGCGCGTGTCTGCCTGGAGGAAATGTCCGGTATGATGAATGCTCTTAATCAACTCAAAGCAGTACTTGTTTTCATCGCTATCTTCCATTTTGTTTTTGGTTTTGGCCTGATGGTTTCAGTTGATTTTCAAAAGGCCGCTATTGCTGGTTATGGCGGCACCCTCGAATGGACCCCTACGACTATTTATTTTATCAGAATAATTGGATCTTTCGCATTTGTTCTTGGCTATTTAGCCTGGATGGCTTCCCGTGATCCGATGAGGCATAAAGTAATTATTATTGGTTTTATCGAATTCTTTATCCTGCGGAATATTAACCGTCATGTTTTTGCAGATGAGCTCTATATCGCACTCAATGTAAGTCAAATAATGAATGTTATGACTTCGGTATTTTTTGGGCTGCAGGCCTTGCTGCTGGCATATCTTTTGTGGCGCACATCCAGAGATGAAAAAAGAAAGTCAAAATGATTGGGAACGCAAATAAAAAAATATGGGCAGCGGCGATTGAGCCGCTGCCTTTTTTATTTCCTGTTTCCCCCTTCCGGTAAATCCTGTATAGTAAAATTTCAATTATTAACCCCCTTTTAAAAACACAGGAGGTCAGTATGCTGAATTTTAACCTGTCCACCGAACAGCTTGAGATCCAAAAAAAAGCCCGTGAATTTGCCTTAAAAGAAGTCCTGCCGGTTGCAGCGTATTATGACGAAATCGCTAAAACCCCTATTGGCGTACTTCGGAAGGCATTTAATGCCGGCCTCATCAATGGTGACATTCCGAAAAAATACGGCGGCAAAGGCTACGGCGTGCTGGAATCCGTGGTCATTGTTGAAGAAATCGCGGCTGCCTGCCCGGGCATCGCAACATCCGTGTTTGACAATTCGCTAGGCATGGAGCCGCTGATTCTGAGTGACAATGAAACGGCTAAAGAGAAATATCTTCCTAAAATTGCAAATGATTTCAAGCTGATCAGTTTTGCCACCTCTGAGCCCACAATGGGATCCGATGTTTCAGGCCTGCGCTGCATCGCCACCGAGGACGGGGATGATTACATCTTAAATGGCACCAAGTACTGGGTGACCAACGGCGGGATTGCAGATTATTTTTCCATTTTTGCCACCGTGGATCCCAAAGCAGCGCATCAGGGCATTTGCGCGTTTCTGGTGGAAAAAGAATGGGACGGCGTCACCGTGGGTAAAGCAATCCCCAAGCTCGGGCAGCGGGCATCCAATACGTGCGGCATCCATTTCGAGAATGTTCGTGTCCCAAAAGAGAATATGCTGGCAGACCCGGACAAGGGATTTGCCCTGGCCATGCGCACATTTTCCCACACCCGCCCGGCCATCGGCGCGTTTGCAGTGGGAGCCGCGCGATCCGCTATGGAATACGCAATTGATTATGCAAAAAAACGCAGTGCATTTGGTGCGAAAATCGGTAACTTTCAAGCCATCCAGTTTAAACTGGCGGAAATGTATCAGAAAGTGGAGACTTCCCGTCTGCTTACATGGAAAGCGGCGTGGGAGGCGGATAATGGCATTGACCCGACCATCACTGCATCCATCTCTAAACTCTATACCACCGAAGCGGCGATGGAGGTGGTCAACGAAGCGCTTCAGATTTTTGGCGGATACGGATATACCCGTATGTACCCCATTGAAAAGCTGTTCCGGGATATGCGTTTGTACCGTATTTATGAAGGGACCAGTGAAATCCAACGCATGATTGTTGCCGGTCACGCAATGGCAGGCTACCAGCCGGTCATGCCGCCGCTGGAAGATCTGCCGCTGCATATTGAAAAAGATCCTTCTGAGGTGAACGTGAAAGAAGATCCGGATTCCCATGCATGGCGGTGCCGGATTTGCGGATACGTCCATTACGGGGAGGAAGCGCCTGATAAATGCCCCTACTGCTTTTTTCCGGCATCAGCGTTTAAGGATACGGCAGAAGCAGATAAAAAGTAAGTTGATTATATCCGGTATAAGGGCCGTGGAAAAAACAAAAACAGCCTATAATTGCAGAGGTATACATGATCTGGAATAAGGGAACGCTTATTGAAACATCCGGTAATTACTGGAAGTCCTGTACACTTCATGCCGGTGTGAAACTGGATATATTTACAATTATCGGGTCCGGCAATAAATCTTCAGAAGAGATCGCAGTAAAGATTAATGGGGATTTGCGCGGGGTCGCCGCATTGTTAAATGCCCTTACTGCAATGGAACTGCTCAGCAAATCGGAGGGCAGATTTTCCAACACAGATTTCTCAAAACAATTTCTTTCAAAAGACTCTCCTGATTATACCGGGTTTATTATTATGCATCATCATCACCTGGTGTCGTCCTGGGCTGAAATGCCAGCGTCTGTATTAAGCGGAAATCCAAATCGCGTAAGTGCGTCTGATACGGAAAAAGAGAGCGAACGGGAAAGCTTTTTGATGGGGATGTTTAATATGGCCAGCGGGCTTGCCCCGATGTATGCTGAAATTCTTGATTTGAGTGACTGCGCGCACCTGCTTGACATGGGCGGCGGGCCGGGGACATACGCCATTCATTTCTGCCTGAACAACCCGGAGTTAAAGGCAACGGTCTTTGATTTGCCCACTTCCCGGAAATTTGCTGAAAAAACCATTGCCTCTTTTGATTTTTCAGAAAGAATTCGATTTAAAGAAGGCAGTTACCTGGATGAACATACGGGTCTTGATCAGGAATATGATGCAGTATGGCTTTCTCATATTCTGCACGGAGAAGGACCGGAAGATGCGGAATCGATTGTTGCCAAAGCCGTTAATGTTCTGAAACCGGGTGGAAAGATTCTGATTCATGAGTTTATACTGGATAACACAATGGACGGTCCTTTGTTTCCGGCGCTGTTTGCCCTGAACATGCTGGTTGGAACTGATAGCGGACAGGCTTATTCCGAAGCACAATTAAGGGAAATGCTGGAAAAATGCAACATTTCGAATATCGAAAGGCTTGATGTCAGCTCCCCGAATGGTGCCGGTATCATGATCGGGGTAAAGCCTGGAAAATAAAAAAAATCAGATATGATTTGCAGGATTCAAGACCGGGCGTGACCCCGATTTCATTTCCCCTGTATCTTATCTCCCAAGCACCATATCCGCTCCCTTTTCCCCGATCATGATCGCGGCGGCATTTGTATTGCCGGCTATAATCGTGGGCATTACAGACGCATCGATTACCCTCAGGTTCTCAATGCCATGCACCTGCAGCCGATCATTTACAACCGCCAGCGGATCATTTCCCATTTTGCAGGTGCCGACAGGATGATAAACCGTTTCTACGGACCGGATGAGATGGTCTATAATGCTCTTTTCTGATCGATCAGCCGGCGCAATAAGAGATTTCCGGAAAGCTGCGTAACGCATAATTAATAATGACAATAACAAAATAATGATACCCATGAAAATACTGCATGTAATCGGACAAAGACCGGAAAAGACAGGGAGCGGGATCTATCTCCAGGCAATTGCACATGAATCAGAAAAACATGGGCATTTCAATTACATGGTTGCCGGCGTACCGCTCGATGATATACCTGATTTGACGTGCATTTCGCGTGAATGCTGTCAATATGTTCAGTTCGGATCCGATCACCGGTCTGATGATCATCTGGGATTTCCGGTAACCGGCATGTCCGATGTAATGCCCTACAATAGTTCGCTTTTTATGGAATTGAAAGATGACCGCCTGGCTGATTATAAGACGGCTTTTTCCAGAATTTTACAAAAAGCAGCGGACCTTTATCAGCCGGATATTATCCATACCCATCATCTTTTGGTCCTGACAGCCCTGACCAGAAAACTTTTTCCTCATTTACCAATCGTTACAACCTGCCATGGGACAGATCTCAGGCAATATAATAACTGCGACCATTTAAGGGATTTTGTAAAAAAATACTGCCGCCGGCTCGACGGGATTATTGCCTTAACCAATGATCAGAAAGCAAACATCATACGTTTATATGATATTTCACCGGATAAAATATCTGCCATTGGCGGCGGTTATGATGAAACGATATTTAACCGTACGCCCAAGTCCCTCAACAATAAGGTTCACATTCTTTATGCGGGTAAATTTAACCGGAGTAAAGGGGTTCCCTGGCTGTTAAGATCTCTTGCTGACATTAAGGATCATGACTGGCACCTTCATATGGCCGGCAGCGGCAAAGGTTCTGAATATGATGAATGCATGGTACTTGCAAAAAAATTAGGCGAAAAGGTTACCATTCATGGTTACGTTACCCAGCATCAATTATCAGCCTTAATGAAAAAAGCGCATATACAAGTGCTGCCGTCTTTTTTTGAGGGACTGCCCCTTGTCCTGCTTGAGGGATTGGCATCCGGCTGCCGGATTATTACGACCAATTTGTCCGGGTTCACGGAAATCTTCGGGGCGGTAAAAAGAGAGACAGTCGATTTAATCCAGCTGCCTCCCCTTAAGACGATTGATCGGCCTTTTTCAAAAGATGAGGCCTGGCTGGAAAAAGAGTTATGTCAGAAAATTAATCAAATGATTGGCAGAGTAAAAGAGCATCCTGATTGTAACGATAAACAGGCAGACAAAATTGCCCTGGATTATACCTGGGAGCAGGTTTTTAATCGTATTTTTTCTGTATATCAGGCTGTAATTCAAAAAAAACATGCAAATCCTGATAAATGATTAGAAGTCATTTTCAAATCCCATCTAAGCTTTTATATCTGCGTTGCGGGCTTTCTCAAAATACTCACATATGCCCGATTTGCTTCTTTTTTCCGGCTGCCCGAGTCTTGATCTCGAAGCCGATCTGAGGTGCATAAAAAGCGAATGGAATCCGGCCGGGCCGAGTCAAAAGTTGAAAAAAGACAGGTAGAAGGCAGAGAAACAGGTAGAAGGTGGAAGGCTGAAGGGCGGGCGGATTGATGCAATTGTATGCATACCCATGGAGGGCCGTGGGTATGAGAAAAACTTTTACTAATCATAGCTTTAAAAGTTTTAGAGTAATTTTCATGTAAAATTCAGGTGAAAAAAATATAGGGACCTGTGATGATCAGATTCGGCCTGTGCTGCATATTTAAAGCACAACCCATAAAATTCCGGACAACAACAGCCGCTTACCTTTCAAAACGTTCAGGCCGGGAACAGAGAGACCGCCTGTCTGAGCTTTGTCTGATTAATGCTGAAAACCTTTTAAAAGCACTGGAGTTCTGCCACCGGAATAAGATCGGCGGGTTCAGGATCAACAGCCAGATCCTGCCGTTAAAAACACACCCGGACCTGGGATATGATATCAGGGATCTGCCCGGTTCAGATCAAATCATTGCTGCATTCAAAACCTGCGGTGAATACAGCCTGAAACATAATATCAGAACAACATTTCATCCGGACCAGTTTATCGTTCTTTCTTCACCGTACCCGGATGTGGTGCAGCGATCCATCGCGGATCTCCAATACCAGGCCGAGGTCGCCCAATGGGTGAATGCGGATGTACTCAATATCCATGCAGGAGGGGTTTACGGTGATAAACCATCGGCAATCAAACGGTTTGTGCATAACGTTGAAACGCTTCCAGACCCGGTCCGAAAACGGCTGACCCTTGAAAATGATGACCGGAGTTATTCACCCCGGGATCTTTTGCCTGTGTGCGCTGATTTAAAGATCCCCCTGGTCTATGATGTGCATCATCATCGATGTCTTTCCGATGATCTTTCAATTGAAGAGGCGACAGAACGCTGCCTGAAAACCTGGAATCGGGAACCCTTGTTTCATATATCATCTCCGAAAGACGGCTGGCAAGCATCGAACATTAGAAAGCACCATGATTATATTCATATAAACGATATACCACGTGACTGGCTTTCAATGGATATTACCGTGGAGGTGGAGGCAAAAGCCAAGGAACTTGCCATTAAAAAACTAATGACAGACTTAAAAACAGATTAAAACCGTTTATTGACTGTTTTTATCTCCCACAAGGGGACGTTCACGGACAAGTTCGAAAAATACGAGAAATCTGTCCTCATTTGTTTCTTTGGTAATTTTTCTGCGCTGCAGGATTTCAATTTGATCGGTGTTTTTTTCTTCTCTTACCATGCGCAGGTAAAGCCGTTTCCCTTTATAGCCGGGACCATCAGCGATAAACAGATAAACCGCATGCGGGTTAGATTCAAGGTTTTTGTGAGACAACCGATCCCGCATAATAAACGCCAGTTTGTCGCCTTCTATAAAATGCGGTCTTGAATAAATTGCTGCGTTAACAAGACCGTTACCGTCAGCGGTTGATAATACACCCGTACCCGTTGTTTTTTCGAAATAATCTTTTAGTTCCACTTTTAATTTCCTTTTCAGCTCTATGACATATATTCGGGATTGTTTGGTTCCACCTGTTGTTTTAACTGAAGCCAGAACCTGGCCCTTTCTTCCGAGTCAGCCGGCTGCTGGACCGGCAATTCCAGAAAGGGAACATCCATATTCAGTGCATGGAATTTTTCAGAAAGGATCTCTGCCATAATACCCATCAGCACTGGATCTTCCGGATCAGGTTTATCCACCGGAATGGGGGATTCCGTGTTGTATTTGTTCACCTTGTGTTTTCCCCAGTTGATACCGCAGGTCGGGCTGTTACGAAGACCAATGTAACCTGCGAGGCGATAACCGTTTTTAAGGAATTCCTCGACCATAAGAAATGGCGTCTCAAGGAGCTCCTTGCAGTGACTGCGGAAAAAAATATTATCATATTGCTGCCTTCCCTGGGGATTGCGCTGTAACCCCATTGCCGTTGTTTCCGGACAGGGATACTGGATAATACCGACCCGCAATTTCATTAAATAATCCATTAATTCATGTGACAAAGGAAAATTTTGTCCGAGCACATGCACCCGGCAGTATGGATTGACTAAACATTGCGCGACTAAAATGATTTTTTTGTCTTTTTTACTCATACGAACTGTCCTTTAAGGATCGTGGAAAGAATAGTGCCGCCGGGCAGCTCCAAAATCCAACGATCCGGCTCTACAATTCCATCGACAAGCCCCTGGTTTAAACCATATACGGATTCAATGACACTTTCGCGGTTGTTTATTTTAACTTATAAAACCTGGCCCTCTGGGTCAGGTCAGAGATATTAGGCTATGCCCTAAATGATGATTTGCTTTAATTCGTAATCGTACTCTTTCTCTTAATCATACTCTTT
>JAQIBZ010000057.1 GCA_027858815.1 Desulfobacteraceae bacterium | reverse complement strand
ACCTTATTATTCAGCTCCATATCGTATCCTCATCTTTTATATAAATATCAGACACATCACTTCAGCCCAAGTGCCAAAAAATATTTTTTGAGATAGTTCATACTAAAGCGCAGCAGTTTTTCATCATCATTTTTTTCAGCCTCGGAAACTTCAATGTATTCCAGCCCTGCGGGCCTCTCATCTTCTTTCAGGCAGTCAATATCATAACACATTGTGTAAAAAAGGCTTTGCGCCTGACCTTCCAAGGGCCCCGGAATATACTGATTTTTCAGACTGATAATATCCATCATCAGGTCATTGGTTTCATTATACGGCGTAAGCCCCTGACCGTCCATCCACTCCCGAACGGTCAATTGCCGTTTCTGCTCAAAACCCTGACAATGGTTCTCCTCTATCAGGGCGTAACGGATTTGTTTATTACCATCTTCGCGGGATCGACTTAACACGCGAATCACCGGATACATGCGACAGGACGAGGGCCTGTTTTCATATACACTGCACCCGGCTGGGGTAACAAACGGACAAATACGCTCAAATCGGTCGGCCGGGGTAATGGTAATCACCGGAAGACCTGTTTGAGGCCCGATATGCTTTGTTGTATATTGATTTAGAAAGTCTGAAGAAGATAATTTAAAATGATTCTTCAGACGGACAATATCATAGGGCGTTAAAAACTGATTCAGATCACGACAGCACTCATTAAAACACGGCACCTTACTTTGACAGTCAAAACAAAACGGTTCATCTTCAGACAGTTCAATAATTTTTTCCGGTTCCATAACAATTCCCTGCAACGTAGTTTTCTTAAAAAAAATTATATTTATTAATTTTAATATTGTATTGCTATTTATCACATGATAATAGGTTATGTTTTATTAGTTTAAAAACTTTCAGTAATGCTTACCAACATCATTAAAATAGCTAATTTTGCTTGCATATTTTCTAAATATTGGTATCTTCAAGAGATATAAAGATATACGGTAATCAATAACGATTGTAAATCGGTTTGTTTTTTAACAAAAAAATCAGGAGGTGCAAGAATAGCTAAACAACAGAGACAAAGCGGTAATCAGACCAAAATCAACAGGGACATCAGAGCAAGAGAAGCCCGGGTAATCGACTCGGAAGGCAATCAGCTCGGAATTATATCTGTTCATGAAGCACTTGCTATAGCAGAAGAAGCTGGAATGGATCTTGTTGAGATTTCACCAAATGCAGACCCTCCTGTCTGCAAAATAATGGATTACGGCCGCTTTAAATACGAGCAGACAAAAAAATTGCAGGAGGCCAAGAAAAAGCAGACCACTTTCCAGATCAAGGAAATCAAAGTCCGTCCCAAGACGGATACACATGATCTGGAAATCAAAATCGGTCGTATCGAAAAATTTATTGGGAAAAAGGACAAGGTAAAAGTAACCGTTGTCTTCAGGGGACGCGAAATCACCCTCACCCAGAAAGGCCGGGAACTGCTTACCAAAATTGCTGAAGACACCAAAGAATATGCAGTGGTCGAACAGAGTTCCAGAATGGAAGGCCGTATAATGCATATGATTCTGGCTCCCAAATAAATTATCCGAATCGCCCGTAATACAGATTCGGTTAATACTTTAACCGGGATACGTTTTATGGTATTCCAATACAGTTGTTTTGCGGTATAGAAAACCTGCAGTTTTGTAAAAAATTATAATATAGAATGGCGCGGATTATGATGTCCGCGCCATATATATTTTATATTTTTAATAAATGAATAAAAAAGAGTTGATCTGTTGTAAAAATTTTGCTTAATAGCGAATCACCCGCTACATCAAAAAATTAAAAATGAAATTTTGAGGGTCAAAATCTCACCTTATACATAAATAAAATTCATGCATAAGGCCCAAAAAGATAAATATAGATAAATAACAGATAAATAAATTTATAATTATCAAACACCCTCGATTACAATTCAATGTCGAAGGAGTATGGTTATGCCAAAAATTAAAACAAACAGAGCCGCAGCAAAACGATTCCGGAAAACCGGAACCGGCAAATATAAATTTTCAAAATCTCATGCAAGTCATATTCTGACCAAAAAATCCCGGAAACGAAAACGGTCATTACGGCAGGCACAGGTTGCAGACAGCACCAACATGAAAGAAATCAGACGCCTGCTTCCGAACGGGTAATTATAGTTTAAGGAGATGGACCATGCGAATAAAACGAGGATTTAAAGCAAGAAGACGTAGGAAAAAAGTCTTAAAACTGGCCAAGGGCTTTGTCGCCGGCCGGAGTAAACTATACCGGACTGCTGCAGATGCGGTTGATAAGGCGCTCATGTATGCCTACCGTGACCGCAAAACCCGCAAGCGCGATTTTCGCAAATTGTGGATTGCCCGAATCAATGCCGGTGCACGCATGAATGACATTTCATACAGTAAGTTCATTCATGGTTTAAAGCAGGCTGAAATTGAGATTGACCGAAAAATTTTAGCAGAGTTGGCAGTGTCCGACCCTGCCGCGTTCTCTCAACTGACAGCAAAGGCAACTGCTATTAATTAACGATATCACATTCGACTGACGTGAATCCGTCTACCCTGCAGAGTATCTAAAATTGGAAAACAGTATAGTACAGATCAAAGCCGAAGCGCTTGAATCGGTTGCAGTAGCTGCCGACATCGAACAAATCAAGTCCCTTTCCGTCAAATATCTTGGCCGAAAGGGGCTTGTCACTTTGTTTTTAAGAAACATTTCCCAACTTCCTGTCAATGAACGACCCGAAGCCGGTAAACAGGCAAATATTACCAAAAAAAAACTTGAAAGCGCTTTTGAAAAGGCCATAGCCGATTTTGAAGCGAAAACCAAAGACGACGAATTCAACGCCATTGATGTCTCGTTACCCGGCCGGCCGTCATCTGCGGGGACCCTGCACCCGATTACCCATATTACCCGGCGCATATGCAGCATATTTTCAAGAATGGGTTTTGATATTGCCGAAGGCCCGGAAATAGAGACTGATTACTATAATTTTGAAGCCCTGAATATTCCCAAAAACCATCCGGCAAGGGATATGCAGGACACATTTTACGTATCAGACAATATTGTCTTAAGAACGCATACGTCTCCGATTCAGGTCCATATCATGGAGCAAAATGCCCCGCCCATCAGAATTGTGGCGCCCGGCAAAGTTTACCGATGTGATTCCGACCTCACCCACACCCCTATGTTCAATCAAGTGGAAGGCCTTCTGGTGGATGAGCATGTTTCATTCGGTGATTTAAAAGGGGTTTTAGAAGCATTTGTTCATGAAATATTTGATGAACAGATCAGTCTCCGGTTCCGGCCGAGCTTTTTCCCGTTTACAGAACCCAGCGCGGAAGTTGACATCCTTTGTGTCATGTGCCGGGGCAAAGGGTGTAAAGTATGCTCACAAACCGGCTGGCTCGAAGTACTGGGGTGTGGAATGGTTCATCCGGCAGTATTTGAAAATGCCGGGTACGACACTACCCGATACTCTGGTTTTGCATTCGGAATGGGCGTCGAACGCCTTGCCATGTTGAAATATGGAATAAATGATCTCCGGATGTTTTTTGAAAGCGACTACAGATTTCTAAGGCAGTTTTAAAATGAAAATCAGTCTCAACTGGTTAAAACAATACGTACCTGTCGATATCCCCGCAACTGAACTGGCCGACAAATTGACCATGGCCGGCATGGAAGTCGAAGGAGTTACCGAAAGATTTCAATATCTCGACGCCGTGGTTGTTGGAAAAATCATCGAGGTTTCTCCTCATCCCAATGCAGATAAACTGCGCTTATGCCAGGTCGATATTGGTGAGCAAATAATTTCAGTAGTTTGCGGGGCCCCGAATGCAAAAGCAGGAATGAAAGTTCCGTGTGCCCTGCCCGGCGCCGTCCTTCCAAACGGTCTTGCGGTTAAAAAAAGCACCATCCGCGGAGAGGCTTCTGCCGGCATGCTGTGCAGCGAAACCGAACTTGAACTGGGGCTGGATACGTCCGGATTAATGAATCTTTCCGATGAACTGGATGAAGGTATTTCCCTAAACACGGCTCTCGATCTTTCAGACACCGTACTTGAAATCGATTTAACCCCCAACCGCCCGGACTGCCTGAGCTTTATCGGCATTGCCAGAGAAGTCGCCACCATGGTTGACCAGCCGGTCAGCCTGCCTGAAATCAGACTGCCCAAAGCATCCGGCCAGATTACGGATCTTACTTCCGTAACCATTAATAATACGGATTTGTGTCCCAGATATACCGCCCGATTAATAACGGAGATCACCGTGGGGCCCTCCCCTTTCTGGCTCCAGGATCGACTGATATCCATCGGGTTAAAGCCGATCAACAACATTGTGGATATTACCAATTTTGTTATGTTGGAACAGGGCCAGCCGCTGCATGCATTTGATTTTGACCGGCTGGCTGAAAACCGTATTATT
>JAQIBZ010000047.1 GCA_027858815.1 Desulfobacteraceae bacterium | reverse complement strand
AAAATAATGTCCATATACCAAACCCAGTTTAGAATCAGATTCCAGCTTAGCAGCCATTACAAGAAGTGCGGATTCTTCAAACCAGTCATCTGCATCAAGACGTACGATATAGCGCCCATGTGCCTGATGGAGTATTTTGTTGGCGATACGTTGAAGCCCCATCGGGCTTTTATTAAGTATTACTTTTATCCGGCCCGGATCCCTCTTTCGAAGGTTTTCTGCAATGACAGCTGTAGCATCATCTGAAGCATCATCAACAATGAATAGCTCCCAATTTGGATAAAGCTGATTCTGCACACTTTCAACAGATTGAGTAAGATAGTGAGCATAATTTCTGCTTGGTATATAAACGGAAACCAAGGGGGCATCTCTATAAATTTTATTTGATTCAGGCTTCATAGGGGCTATGATTGTTCAATTGTAATTATTGAATGAGTTTAGTAAGCGCATAAATCGTGTATTTACCGCTTGGCTCATGAATCCTCTGCGTTTCAATGGTCTGCAGTCCAGCATTTTTTATAAGCCATTGAAAAGAGTCTGGAGTGTAGATAGTTAAATGATCTATAAAAAATTCCTGTCGAGAAATTATACCTTCGGCATTGGCTGCTGCTTCACCATCTGGCAATTCAATGTATACATAACCATTTTCTTTTAGCAATGGCCTTACAGAAATAAGAGAATGAAGTGGTTTTTCAGTATGTTCAAGAACCTTGTTTAAAGTGAGAAGATCAAATTTTTTCCCAGAGAAGCTATCTGCAAATTTCTCGATAGAGTTGTTCCATGCATTGTTCACTCCAATAACATTTAGCGCATGTTGCACTGACCGGTTATCAGGATCAACAGCAAAAACCGCATAACCGTAATTAAGCATTTCCGCAGAGAATACTCCGAGACCAGATCCAATATCTAAAATTCGGACATCAGGAGTCTCTCTTCTATTGGTTTGTAGGAAATTATGTAAACGTGCTGCGCGCTGTTTATTGTCTGAATTTTCAAATGGTAACGACATTATTTTTTCAAAGCGTTTTTGGAAATAATTACCATAGGTGGATTCATTATATTCACCTTGATAAAAGGATTCGGGTAATAAACTATGATCATTTATAAATACCCCACAGCAGTTGCAAAGAAAAATCATACGCAAATAGTCATCATCTGGAATTCCATAATCTACCTCATATTGTGGAGTTGAGGATATACTAACTTTAAAAGATGCATTACTTTCACCACATAAGGGGCATGGTTTACTTATCTTTTGCAAGATTACCTCCAATAAAGTTTGTATATATGTCATCCCAAGAAAGTTGGTAATAAGGCATCAATTTTTTCCTGGCTCGAGAACCGATAAGTTGATCACTATCTCGGGCGTCTATTCCAAGATTCGGTCGCAGCGCTACAAGGTCTTCCTTTCCGATCCTTTCATCCCTTTCGACAATTCTGCGCAAATAGATTCCTCTGCGAAAAGAACCGATATGCCCTTGTTCAACCTCTGTGGGCTGAGGAATTTTAATATTCTCACCCCGAAAATTTTTTATTTTTAACAAGTCATGTTGTAATTGCAAAACTTCTTCCGGTGTCAGTGAAACCTTGTGATCACGAAAAACCTTGCCTTCACGACTATCAGTGAAGTGGAATTCAAGCACTTCAGCACCCATGGCAGCTGCTGTGCGAAGGGCAAGGTCTTTTTCCGTATGATCAGAATAACCCACAGCCAACCCGGTGGTATCTTTAAAAGTATCCATAACCCGAAGATTTGCCTCTTCGTCCGTTATCGGATACATGGCTGTACATTGAAGCAAACACAGCCATTCAGGATATCGATACCGTTCATCTATGGCTTGAATCTGGGCGACGGCCTGCAATACTTCATCCAGCGTGGCCAAACCGGTTGACAGAATAATCGGCTTTTTTCTTCTGGCAAATTCACGAATTACCGGCCAGGCCGTCAGATCCCCTGAGCCAATTTTATAGACAGACAAATAAGGATCTATCCAGTCTAGCATCTCAAGATCCCAAACGGAAGCAAGATATCCAACACCACCATGCTGACACATTTGGGCCAATTCAATATGCTGTTTACGCGTTAATTCAAAATTTTTAAAATGCCTGTTCCTGTCAGGGCTTTCAACCGGGCTGACGAGGGTATCACCACGATAAAGTTGGAATTTAACGTAATCGACTCCGGTTGCAATGGCTTTTTCTACCAGTTTTTTTGCTGCTTCAAAATTCCCTTCGTGATTTCCACCGATTTCAGCTATGAGCAGGGGGCCGAATTTCCCCAGCCATGGACTGAGTTGTTCTGGCTGAGTGGCGAGCCTTACTATTTCTGCTAATCTGTATGTAGCAGGTGGATTATCCATTCGTTCAAATAAACTGGTATGGCGGACCAAGTCATCTTCCGTATCAAGCGCCAAGTGAAGTCCTTTCGCTTCAGGGCAATGTTTGTTTTTTAATACATAGCGTCGTCCCACCTGTTCGTTTTCATACAGCCATGATGTCACATGTTCACAATGTTCCAAATTTTGAATTTTGCCCAAGACTCTGCGGAAGAAAGATACCCTCACAATTTCTATGCTCATACCATATGGGAAGGTACGTCCTGGTACATTTGTGATGAAATCGTATTCATTTGTTTCGGCAATCGCTAACATGGAATTTAACAAATCCGGATCAGCAAATAGATTGTCCCCATTAATACGAACTACAAAATCCCAGGATTTTTTTTCAGCGCAATCAAGCAAACGTTTTGCCACGTTTTCCAGTGAACCACGAAAACACTCCAGCATGGAACGTTGACAATAACGGACTATAGGATCATCACTATGATCCAGGGATGTTGCCACCACTACAGGATAATTATGGGCGCCACGCTGTATACGATCATATATATGCCCAAGTACAGAGCGACCTTTGATTTCCTTTAATATTTTACCAGGGAGCCTGTTTGAGGCATATCGGCAAAGAATAACAATGCCAGTTTTCATGAACGTTCTCCTATAACCTTTGCCGGAACACCTCCAACAATTTTGTAGGGAGCAACATCTTCTTTAACGATTGCTCCTGCTGCGATAACTGCTCCATCTCTAATGTTAACGCCTTTCAAAATAACAGAATGGGATCCAATCCAAACATCAGAACCAATATGGATAGGAGACATTTTATTGTCCTGCCGGTTCATCATTGCGTGACGACTAATTTCATGATCACTATCCACGATATGGACAAATGGCGCTATCATACAATCTTCTCCGATAGAGATTTCATTTGAAGCATAGATCAATGTATAAAATCCTATCGTTGTTCTTTCACCAATTCTTATCTTTGAGCTTGGCTGACAAGGACAAAGATGACTACCTGATTTAATAATGGTATCATCACCAATATAAATTTGGTTTGGATAGCGTAAAAGCTTTGCGCTTCTATCAATAATAACATTCCTACCAACTTGAACCCCGCGCAACCGATGCCAAGCGTTGCATATTTTATGAAAGAAATTCCTTTGATAGTGCAAGCGGAGTTGCTGATTGGGTCGACTTTTGTCTTTATTCATCAAAATTTTTCCTATATTTAAGATAGGTTACACACTGAATGGCTGGATCTTCAACAATTCCCAATCAAACCTTTTTCTCTCCCTTGTCATTCCCCTGAACTAAGCATTTCTATATTCATGAAACTTGTATTTCAATGACCTTGAAGGGAATATCTTTTGTTAACAATTTTGATAACAGTTTTCTTTTTATCAACCCAAATTTACTTGAAATGTGTTCATCCTTTGCTACAAGTATGACACACGGGTAAAAACCTTTGCTTATTGTGAACTTTCCTGTTCTTGATTCGCCCCATAAAGTCGTAAACGCTCCCTCCCCATTTACCCAAATTATATACCAATTTCCGGCGTCTTCCAAGACCATCTAACTCAACGCCAAGGCTCTCAGCAAATTTCCCACACAGCTTTCCCAAGTTTTTCCACCCTTTAGCATTTGATCGGAATCCAAGGGCATATAGCCTCGAAGCGAATGCCTGTTTGGCATATAAAGGAATATCCGTTCTATTTTGAATTCCCTGGTATAACGCGGCTTCGCACATAATACGAAAAGTCCTGCCCTGATAAGTTCTTAGATTATCGCTGACCCTCATACCACCACCTCGTCTAGCACTAGCAAGTATATCTTTGATAGCAATGCTTTTACGTGCTTTTACAAGCGCCCTGGCCACATACTCGTAATCTTCAAAACAGGTCATATCCTTGTTCCAAGGGCCTGTATCGACGATAAGTGAACGCCTGAACCCAGAACGTAGCGTATTAGGCCAAAGCCGACCTTTCAGTGCTAAAACGAGTAGATCCTCGTTGGGGTTGCCGTAATGTTGCTCAATGACCTCACTGCACCCGGCGCAAAACCCGTCAAATCCTGTTTGAATAAAATCGACCTTCGAGTCTTGTTTAAAAATATTGGCTAAAATTTCAAGCCTATTGGGGGAGATCAAATCATCAGAATCCAGAAACTGAATAAACTCGCCATGGGATTCAAGCAAGCCATGATTTCGCGCAGAAGACGGACCAGCGTTTTCCTGAAAAAAATATTTCACCTGAAAATCATTTTTATCTTCATGGACGCGTCTCCATTCATCAACCACATTGGCAGTTCCATCTATTGATCCATCGTTAACCACTATGATCTCAATAGGGCGATAGGTCTGTATTTTTACACTATTCAAGGCCTGAATAATGAGTTTTTCCCTGTTATAAACAGGCATAATAACTGAAAAAAGAGTGCTCATAGTAATTGCCTGCCTCCTCAACCTGATCTGCTGCTCTGCTTCAGCCAGATAAAAGCAGTATACAAGATTCCCCCGGGCTTTCCCAATCGACATAGAAGAATTTTCACTCGTTCTGAGCCACTCAAAGGAATGCCACAATGAGAAACAGAATCTGCACAACGCAGCCCCAGTTCCGTGAAACCCAAGGTATTCAATTTGCATCCGATTCTAGTGATTCTCGAAATCAATGAATTGATAGCATCTATGCTAATATCACGACGCCGACAAACATTACGCAAAAGAGTTTCTTCGCAACGTACACGATAGGCCTGACTGAAATCATGAGAGAGATGAATAGAAGCACCCCTTCTAAGGGCTCCCAATATATTGCGAATTCCAATGGGGTTATTTGCCAAGCAGAGAGCACGCTCAATATACTCCCTGTCCTCTCCCGTTTTCATATCAGCAGCCCAAATGCCGACTCTACTAACCAAACAGTGTGTAAATGCAACACGCAAAGGAAAAACTACCAGATTACCCCTGAGCACCAATTCAATCTGACTCTCATCAGGTCGGCCAAATACCTTCTTTTTAATCTGACCGGTGTAATCGTCAAATATATCATAGCCACATATAATGAGGTCTGCTTTTCGACTCTTA
>JAQIBZ010000343.1 GCA_027858815.1 Desulfobacteraceae bacterium | reverse complement strand
TAATAAATCTGCGTTGAATTTTTTGCTGTCAAATCGTTGATCAATATTTGAAAAAGTTACAGCCAGTGCTGCCTCGGATAATCCATAAACCGGCGTAAGCGCGTGCGGAGGGAATCCGTATGCCTCGAAGCGTTCAATAAATTTTTTAAGGGCTGAAGGGCTGACCGGCTCAGCACCGTTTAAGGCAATTTTCCAGCAGGAAAGATCTACACCCTTTAATTCATTGTCTTTTATTTTTTCAGTACATATACTGTATGCAAAATTAGGAGCCGGACTGAGGAATGCCCTGTACTTAGAGATCGTCCTGAGCCATATGGCAGGGCGGGCTATAAAGAGCTCCGGGGGTATCAACGTAAGGTCGGCAGGGTGCATTAAGGCGACCATGGCGGCCCCGATTAAACCCATGTCATGATAAAGGGGTAGCCAGCTAACACCGCAAATGGAATATTCATCGGTGTCTTCTGGGTAAAAATTTAAAGCGCAATCAAGAATGGTTCGGACATTTGCAATAATCTGCCGATGCGTTAACAAAACAGGCTTTGGATCGACAGTCGTTCCTGAGGAGAACTGAATCAGTGCTGGTCCATCCGGATTGCCCTCTTTATATTTAAAAGGTTCATGGCCGATCTCATCAACTGTGACACAACCCAACTCAGGGGATGCTGTTGCTAATGAACGGCCAAGTATTTTGTTTATGCGTCCATCAGTGCATAAGAGACGTGCTCCGGAAACTTTCAGCATGCGAGCTGTATTTTTATGGTATTCATCCATTCTACCCAACCGAACCGGTGGATAGAGTGGCACAGGAACTCCGCCGACGAATAGAGCACCAAAAAAAACATAAAAGAATTCGGGGCAGGTCGGTAGCACGATGGCGATCCTATCACCCGCTTTTATGCCCTTTTTATGAAATGCGCCGGCGACACCCATGGATTTCTCAAATAGTTCATCATAGCGAATATAGGTGGCTTTTTCATGCCGGTCCACAAAGCGATATCCCTTGTTACCCTGATCCGCCGCTCTTTTAGCAAGCTTACAAAGCGTATCCTCACTCATTTTTATCCACCTGTTGCTCATTAAGCGATTTTTCAATCAAATAAACCAGATCAGCAATAGTTTTAACTTCTTGCTCATCCCCCTCATCAAGCATCACCTTAAAGTGGTTTTCTAATTCTATCACGAAGGTACCTAATTCCAGGGATTCCAATTGTAAGTCTTGAATTATATCCATTTCTGATTCGACTATCGTATCAATCTCCAAATATTCATCAAATACATGCTGAATGCCTTTAAGAATTTCATTCCGTGTCAAGATGCGAACCCTCCTTTTGCAAGTCATGAATTATAACCATTTCTGATTCGACTATCGTGTCGATCGCCAGATATTCATCAAATACATGCTGAATGCCTTTAAGAATTTCATCCCGCGTCAAACTGCGAGCCCTCTTTTTTTATAGAAGGGAAAAATCGTCCTATATATTTGAAGTTACTCATGTAATTGCAATGTTTTGACAAAGCCTTTTCCTCGCATCGTATACGCTTAGTTAACATCCAGGCATTCAAGATGGAAAAAGAAAAAGCTGTGATCCATGCAGTATGGATCATTGGCAATGCAACTATTTCAACGATGACGGCCAGATAATTGGGGTGGCGCATGTATTTGTACAATCCTCGTTTGATAATCGGCTGATTTGGAATAATGATCACTCTTACATTCCAGAGTTTACCTAATACTGAAATTGTGTAAAAACGGATTGCCTGAGTTCCTATTGCCAATATCAACATAGAATAGCCCAAGGCCGGAATAAAGGGACGGTGTAGAAGGATAACCTCTACCACACAAGAAATTAAAAAAGTAGTATGAAGGACGGTCATGAACTTGAAATGCTCTTTTCCGACTTCAAATCCGCTGTTTTCAAAAGCCCAGGCTGTATTTCGCTTGCTGATTCGAAGCTCTAACAAGCGCGTTCCTCCCACAAGCATGATCAAGATGATATATGAAGTTACCATTGCAATAGTCCCATTTCCGAACAGAATCCCGGTCCCATTGCGCTATATAATCCATATGTTCCTTTTGGAGGACGATGATTATCCATGGCATCCTCCAATATCATCAAAATTGAAGCGCTTGACACATTCCCCACTTCCTGAAGGTTTTTCCAAGATAGGGCAAGATCATCTTTGGAGAGCCCAAGACTTTTTTCTATAGCTTCTAAGATTTTCGGCCCACCGGGATGAAACAACCATGATCGAATATTTTTTAACATCAATCCATTGTTTTCTAAAAATTTTTCAATGTCTGGCCTAAGACACCTTTCAACAATTTTAGGTGTTTGACCGGAAAGTACAATCTTAAATCCGTCGGAGGTGATATCCCAACCCATGACACGTTCAGTATTATAATAAAAAACCGACCGTGTATCTAAGACAGTGGGAGATGTCTTTTTTCTATCACTGCCTGTCACGACAAGCGCGGCAGCAGCATCTCCGAAAAGACCGGTTGATACGACATTAGTCATAGAAAAATCGTTAGGCTGCAAAGTAAGGGAGCATAATTCAACTGATAAAACAACCGCCACCTGATCTGGGTATGCTTTCACATAATCAAAAGCTTTCGTAATTCCAGCCGCACCTGCCATACATCCAAGACCAAAAATTGGGGTTCGTTTGATATCTCTTCGCAGCCCCATCCGATTG
>JAQIBZ010000341.1 GCA_027858815.1 Desulfobacteraceae bacterium | reverse complement strand
CTCATAAGCCTTTTTATGTAAGATTTTTTTAAACGCTCGTAATGTATGTGAATGTTGATTTCGGATTTTCGATATAACCGCTATTGCTTCAGATGGTATGGCCTTAGAATCTGCTGCCGATTCCTGATCACATAAAAACATTTACTTCGGGCACCACTGTCTTCTCCGATGCGCCCCATGGAAATTCTTCGGGACTGCCATTGACCGCCTTTTAAAATTTTAAATTCATAAACCAGCGTATTTAATGGACCTTTATTGTCCAATTGCTGATAAGCGTATTTATCACTTTTCTTTGCTTGAGCCTGCAACAGATACAAATTTAAAAAATAAAGAATAACTTTTTTAAAATCGGAGACCTGTGATGAAACGTATATAACGTGCCGATACCATTTTCGTAATACACATCATCAAAAACCACCCAGGCTTTATCCGCCTCAATTATTTCACCGGAGGTTAAATAAAGAATATGTTTATTCCAGTTAAAAAATATGAATAATGCAAGAAAGGTAAGAAAAAGGCAGGCCGCAGAAATAAGAATATGTTTAAATTTCATAAAACCTCTTTTAAGATCAGTTAATTTTGCACCCTGTAGGTAACTAATTTATTCCAATAATAACCAAACGTGTCAACACGAAAGGGATTGCAGAGACTCGGCGCATCTCTCTTTCCGTACAATTAATTCATACACATATCTTTCTTCTGATCTGTTTGAAATTCACTTTATAATACGAGGGAAACACTGTATTGTTATCCATATTCAAATTTAATTATCTGGAATAGAATATATGAGGCTTTAATGAAACACATAATGCATCTTGCTCTACTTTTATTAATCGTATCCTGTTCGCAAAGAATTAACCCGGATCTTAACAGTGTTTTATGGGTTCAGACGGCTGCTGAATATCAGGCAGGTTGTGAGCAGACTTACAACAGTGCCTTGCTGAACGTTGAAGCAGCAATTGCTGACAACCGATGGACGGGAGCGATTGAACAAACAAATGATTTTTATGAACTGCCACCGGCGGTTATATTTGATATTGATGAAACCGTTTTAGACAATTCACCGTACCAGGCTCAACTGGCGCTGGATGATTCCCGGTATCAGCTTGATACCTGGGACCAATGGGTTCAAATGCAGTCGGCTAAAGGTATTACCGGTGCTGTGGATTTTATACATTATATTCAGGATCAGGGTATTGAGGTACTGTTTATCACTAGCAGAGAGTGCCGCAAGAGAGATACCAGCCTATTGCCATGTCCACAGGAATCAGACACAATAGAAAACTTAAAAGCATTAGGGATCTTTGGCATTACAGAAAATAATGTATTATTAAAAAATGAATATATGGATTGGGGATCAGAAAAAAAAAGCCGCAGGGAATATATAACTGAAAAATACCGGATAATCATGATATTCGGTGATGATCTTGGCGACTTTATCCCGAACGTGAAAAAGAATATTACACCGGATAAACGTAAAGAAATGGCAACCATTTACAAAGCCAACTGGGGAACAAAATGGTTTATCATTCCCAACCCGATGTATGGTTCCTGGCAGCGAATTTTAGATTCACCGCAGTATCAGAATGTAAAGGGTTTGTTTTGACACGAATCTTTTTAATAACAGTACTGCTTTGTTTCGTAACAACCGTTACAGCATTATCACAGGAAAATGTTATCGATCTGGATCTTTATAAAGTCTACTTTGTCGAGGGTCCGGAAAATTTCCAGCCATCCGGGCTCACGATAATCAATGGCTGCCTCTATACCGTGTCGGACAAGCATGATAATGTTATATATTCCCTTGAGCTGACTGATGATATCGCAAAAGCCATCCCTGTAGTCGGAATCCCGCTGCCGCTTTTTTCATTTATTTCTTCATATGATTTTGAAGGCATTACCCATGACAAATCCGGGAATTTTTACCTGGCAAGTGAAACACAATGCCGAATTCTACGGGTATCTCCGGACGGTAAAAATGGAAACTGGATGACACCGGATTTAAAACC
>JAQIBZ010000567.1 GCA_027858815.1 Desulfobacteraceae bacterium | reverse complement strand
CCAAAGCATGATGTCTGCCGGAAAAAATACCCCGACTTAGCAAAATTATTTTCGATATTGATTATTTTTCAACAAAATTATAAAATAAAATGTAATCTCTTATCTTTCCATGATTTTATAAAAGTCGTTTTGCTTCATTTGAGTTTAAGAATTTAATTACATGATCATGCCCTCTTTCATAAAATTGAAAACAACTGCTTATTCGAATTTTGGTCATCATGATTCTGCAATGCCAGGATATTAATAAATCTTTTAACCACAAACCGGCCCTTGTTGACATCAATCTTCAAATCCGGAAAGGAGAAATCTATATCCTGCTCGGCCCTAACGGTTCCGGTAAAACAACTCTTTTAAAAATCCTTTCAACCCTGATTACGCCCGACCAGGGGAATGCATCCATCAATGGCCATGACATAATCTCCCAACCCCGCCGTATTAAGTCACGGATTGGTTGTGTATTCCCGGATGCCCGCAGTTTTTACTGGCGATTGACGGTAATGCAGAATTTAATTTTTTTTGGGGCATTATACGGCCTTGACAGTAAAACTTGCAGACATCGGGTGTCCACCCTGCTCCGGGATTTAAACCAGGAGGCGCTGGCGGATATTCCAATCCGTAATTGCTCTTCGGGAATGCGCCAGATTGTCGCCTGTATTCGAGGCATCCTCCACGATCCCCCAATTTTATTATTAGACGAACCAACGCGCAGTCTGAGCCCGGAAATGGCGGATAAAATTTGCAATCAAATTCATAAAATGTCAAAGGAGCAGGAAAAGACGGTCCTTATGAGTTCGCATAATTTGCTGGAAGCAGAAGCACTGGCAGACCGCCTGGGTATTATAGAGAAGGGAAAACTTCTTGCCGAAGGTACGCTGGAAGAGTTAATACACCAGTCCGGCCATCTTTCATTGAACTGTCTGTCTGACATATACTCGTCTTTTATTGAACAGGACGCCTCGTGAAACTGATCTGGCAATTTCTCGTACGCGATATTCGTAATCATTTCAGTTATCGGCTGGCATTTACATTGCAGTTTATTAATATTGTGCCGGTAGTGATCATGTTTTTTTATCTTTCTCGTCTGGTGGATCAATCCGTGGTCCCGGATTCTCTGGAGCCTTATGGAGGAAAATATTTTCCATTTGTACTGGTGGGGATTGCCTTTCAAAACTACCTGTCAGTGGCATTGATGAATTTTTCCGCCAGTATCCGGGAGGCGCAGTTATCCGGGACCCTGGAAACGGTGATGGCCTCACCCATCAGTTTGCCCGTCTTTCTGATGGGCTCAACAGCGTATAGTTTTGTTTTCAATGCCATTCGCATCTTGCTTTTTCTGGCTTGCGGAGCTTTCCTGTTTCATTTTCCCATTTCCCTCACCCAGCTGTTGCTGGCATCAATCATTCTCATCCTCACCATTGGCGCATTTTCCAGCCTTGGGATCTTGTCCGCCGCATTTATCCTGATATTTAAGAAAGGTGATCCGATTAACTGGCTCATCAATGTTTCGTCCTGGCTACTGGGCGGAGTCTATTATCCGGTCAATATTTTGCCGGACTGGATGCAACGGATTGCTGCCGCAATCCCCATGACCCACAGCCTGGAAGCTTTTCGGCAATGCTTTCTGGGAACAATACAATGGTCTTCAATGGGGTTTCATCTAGGAATTTTAACGGTATGGGCGGCAATCGGTCTGCCGATTAGTTTCTTATGTTTTCGCTATGCACTGGATCACTGCCGCATGGCGGGTTCCCGGGCGCATTATTAATACCTAACCCGGATAAACCGGAAATGTTAAAAGTGAACTAAAGTTTGGCCTGGATCATGATTCCGGCCATTGTAGGGGAGGGCTTTATGCCCTCCCGCCTCCCGGTTCGGGCGGGGATAAACCCCGCCCCTACGGAGCCGAGATTTTAAAAAAAAGGCCAAAACGATGATCAAGGCATAGAGTGGCCTTGATCATCGTCTGGAATACCCAAGACTTAAAAATAATTTTTTCAGGATGCTGAAGTGATGAACAATGCAGTATCCAACGCGGCTGAGAGGACGTTTCATCGGATATTCACGAATCAACCAGGCCCGGTCGGGAAACAGGAACCGGAAAAACAGATAAACAGCGGCGGCTGTGCCGTATTTTGTGTATTGCCGACTGATTTTTTCAATATTGCTTTTAATATATGTTTTTTTTTGAATTTCCGCGTCTGTTATGGCCTTGTCCCGGCCAAAAAAATCAGCTGGCATGTCATACGACGAGGCATCTAAAAACAAATACCACACGGTTTCAGGAAAAGGGGTGTGCCAGTAATTTTTTAATGTTCGAAAAATTTTACCGATCTCCTGATGCAGCAACAAGCGACTGGACGCGTGAAACAACCATTCCCAGTCTATTTTTTCACCGAATCGGCAAACCCATTCGTGGATATCAACAAACCAGTATAACGGAAAACGCCGTTCGCTTTTGCGAAAATGCAGATACAGGTGATACGTCAAAAATAATAACTGGTATGTGGGCAAAAGGCGATAAATCCTCCCACCGTTTGGACCGGAAACCGAAGCAGCAAACGCCCAGGTATCTGACAGATCCTTGGCTGCGGGATGATCCGCAAACAATTGAAAATGAATTTCCACCGGCACATGCCCGGCCTTTTTAAAAGGCGGGAGGTGCTGATTTCTTTCCCAGAATGCCAGTTCATGGGCCGGGCTCTGAAAAACCGCGTCTTCCCACTTGTATCCGTTTTGCACCAGAATATCGGCAACTTCGGCAATATCGTGTTTTTTACACAGCAAATCAATATCAGACATGGGGCGCAGGGCCATATCCGGATAAAAATGATTGGCCAGATACCCGCCTTTTAATACAAGGGCATCCATCTGGCGTTCATTTAACAGTTGCAATACCTGATTGATCTGGCCGCGGATGCGCAAATTTTTCAAAGCAATGCGACCATATTCCCTGCCCAGTTCCTTGAAAACTTTTTCCGGCACAAAACGTATAAGCTGATTTTCGCGGAGGTATTTATAGAACAAGCCGGCTACGCCGAAATCAACTGCTTGTTCCAGAAGTCCGGGCCAGTCCGGATTCCGGGAAAGAAGTGCTTTGAAATGGGCTTTTTCAGCCAGCGACAGCCTTAGGCGAGCAACCAGAATCAGAAGCGACTGTTCTTTAGATAAATTATTTATTTGCGATCGTATTGTCGCTGCGGTCATTTTATCCCTGTCATAAGATTTTTGGGCCTTGATCATCGTTTCGGCCAGTACAATGTCATTCCGGCATGCTTTTAGCCGGAATCTATGTTCGGAATAGCACATAACTGGATTCCCGATAGAAACATTCGGGAATGACAAACCTG
>JAQIBZ010000563.1 GCA_027858815.1 Desulfobacteraceae bacterium | reverse complement strand
GCGTAAAAATTTTTCGCCCTCCTCCGGAGGAGGGCGAAGGGGCAGGCACCCTTAGAAGAGGCTAAAAATGAATAGGAATTATTATTGCAAAAGTGACAACTTTAAATCAGGACTTGACCACGATATCCGTACTTGATGCATTCAGGGTAACATCAGGCTGGAGAATAATCGAAACAGTCACTGTTGCCTGGTCGGAAACCGTTCCCCCGGGACCTGTTGCCGTGATGGTATAAGTTGTGGTTTCGGCAGGAGTAACAGTATAAGATCCGGTTATATCGACCGGACCGATGCCCGGTTCAATAATAACGCTGTCGGCATTTTCCGCACTCCAGGACAGTATAGAGGATTCTCCGGCAAAAATCGTTTCCGGGCTGGCCGTTAAAGATACCGTGGGTTCCGGGATCGGGGTGACGGTTACCGTAACACTGCTGCTTGCCGTACCGCCAAAACCATTCGCAGTAATGGTATATGTAGTGGTATCGCTCGGAGTTACTGTTAAAGATCCGTTTAATCCCACAATCCCGATATCAGGGGTTATTTCACAAGTATCCGCATACGTTGACGTCCAAGATAACGTAACGGAATCTCCTGCAAAAATATCCGTATTTGAGGCTTCCAAAATAACGACAGGCTGCTGGGCTGCAGAAACATAGAGGGTTACTTGTTGAAAAACAGAGCCTTCAGCCCCGGTAGCCGTGATGGTGAAGGTTGTGGTTTCCGTTGGAGAAACAGTTAAAGAGCCGGTTAGCGGAACGGCGCCGATGCCGTTATCAATGGATACCGTATCAGCTAAAACAGATGACCAGCTAAGTGTTGCGCTCTGTCCGATAAAGATGGATTCCGGTGAACAGCTGAAAGAAACGGATGTTTTTTGCTGGATGATTTCAACAGAAAGATAGGTGCCTGGTTTGCTATTCAGTTCCGTGGTTATCGTATTTGTATCTGAAAGATTTAAATATGATACGAGCATAAAATCGCCTGATTTGAAATCACTTATTTCAAAAATCAGCTCATTGTTTATATAGATGGAGCCGCTGGTGACTCTGTTGCTGCCGTCTTCATTGCCGTTTTTGATCATAAGGAATCCCTCTCCGGGAGTCGCTATGAAAGTATCAGTGTATATATCCGCTTTCCCCCTGGTCCTGATATACTGGCCGGGTGAAAATATCAGGGAAGAAGCGCTCTGGATTTCGATTGTCAGAAATGAATCAGGTACGCTGGCAAGTTCAACCTTAAGGCGGTTTGTGTCATATACCTGTATAGGAGCCATTAACATGGAATCATTCCGCCCAAAGTCATTCGGGGCGAATACCAATTCGTCATTTAAATATATATAGGCACTGGAAACCCTGTTGGTTCGGTCTTCATTGCCGTTTTTGACAAACAGGTAATATTCGCCGGGGACTGCTTCAAAGGATTCGGAATAGACATTCGTTTCACCGATTATACGGGTATACTCGTTGGGACCAAACAAAGTGGCCGCAGATCCTGTGGAAGCCAAGAACAACGTAATACCGATAACGATCAGACAAACCAGATGCTTTTTCATAAATCACCTTTTTTAAAATCAATTAAAGATATTTGGGGACGATTAAACTTAAAAACAATATGTTAGGAATTGCTTTGTGGCTAAGCCCAAAACAATTCACAATATTTCAGCATTCTGCCTACTTATCTGCGAGCAGGAAGGATAGTAAGCGCAAGGACCAATAAATAGGCTGGTGTTAATTTTGTTCATTGGGAGTGGATCATTATTCGATATCAGGAAAAACCTCTATAAAGGAGGCCCTGATGATCGGGTTCCAAAGTTTAAGACACCAACGTACCGCTATGGAAATGTTGTTGTAATAATAAAAATCAGTTTGTTACAAATTAACAATTCCCTGATTTCTTTGTTTAAACTAATAAATCTAAGCTATGAACATTGTATAGAAATTTTGCCTTAATATCTGGCAGCAAGAGGAGGGAATACGATGAGGATCAATATTCTGCCGACGTTCTAAATAACCAGAGGAGAATCAACAAATAGGCCATTAGAGAATGACTATGCCATTATGATGAAAGCTGACATCTGGTTTTTATAATGTTGCGCTCCTTGAGAAGATCGCATTCGAATAATTTATGATTGTCTTCTCTGGAAGCCTTAGGAAGCTCCAAGCAAACTATTTCTGTAAAGACAACCTAACGTTTACGTTAATTAGAAGACAACTATCTCATATTTAGAGCTTTTGGTCAATAAATTGGATCGTATATTAGTGTGGTTTGTCTGTCAAGGGATAACTTTGAATAGTATCACGATGTGGTAGGCGCTATGGCGCAAAGGCTGGTATATCGACACTCAATCATTTAGCCAATGCGGTGAGATTTTTTCTACGATAGTTAATCAGACCAATTTATTTTAACTTTAACGGGAACTAGGCCTAACAAGCCTCTTGGCAACAAAGGATAATATTTTCAGTTGTTTAATTTTCGGGGGCTGAAGCATAATGGAATGGAATCGAACGCAAAGTGAAGTCGGACTCCTCATAGTGTCTAAAATATCGATTAATAGACGCTATTGCCCTAATGGTCCTTTACAACTCAATCACCTGATCAATAACCACCCTGCCCTTTTCTTCCCGGACACTTGCCGCAGCAACAACAGGATCATGCTCAAAGCATAAAATCCAGTTTTCTTCAATGGCCCGGGACAAGATCACGCCTTTTTCATCCATAAGGTTTAACGGATAATTATCATACCCCATATGCCAGGCAGTGGGAATATGTGCGGATGTCGGGATTAAATCCGCACAATAAAAAAGGGAGGTTGTGTCCCCTTTAATCAGCGGATGATGCTGGCCCTGTGTATGTCCGTCGGTTACAATCAGATCAATGCCGTCAAAAAAATCAATTGCCGGTCCCTTGACGAGATTTAACACTTTCTGCTCCAAAAGAGGCATAAAATTGTCCGGGATATAACTGGACCGATCACGGACAGACGGATTACAGGCCAGTTCCCATTGTGCTGCCTGAACGTGGTATACGGCATTAGGGAACGTGGCAACGACTTGGCCGTCAACAATGGCCGTGGACCCTCCGACATGATCAAAATGCAGATGGGTCAGGATGACATCGGTGATATCCTCCACGGTCAATTCAAATGGTTCCAGACGTGCTGCCATAGAACTGACCGATGTCTGAATATCATAAATTTTCTTAAATTTGTCCGAAAGTTTATCACCAATCCCGGTATCGACTAAAATAACTTTGCCATTTCCCCGGATGATCAGAGACCGGGCCTGCATAGGGATTCTGTTCATGGCATCCGCAGGTATTTTCTTTTCCCATAAATTTTTCGGGACAACGCCGAACATGGCACCGCCATCAAGTAAAAAAGAATCCATTTCCAGAGTAAAACAATCATAGCTTCCGAATCGCATGGTCTCTATTCCCACCAAAAAGCTCATAAAATTAAAGCCGGATACGTTTTAAAAACGAATCCGGCCTAAAACAAATATCAATTGCACTTATACCTTATACCTTCTACCCACTCACAGCTTCTTTTTCTTTAAAGATTTTAAAATATCTTTTAAGGATTCGGGATATTCTTCCGTCTGAATCCGCCGGATAATCTTTAAGGCGGTTTTACCGATCACCGGTATTTTCCAGATATGCGGCAGCGTAATTTTAAAATTCAACAAATTGGATTCACCGGAACGGAGATTATCTTCTCTGGCAGACCGTGTGTCCTGATCTGATATCAGCGCATCCATTGAAAAACGGAACTGAAGCCCTGATCGTTTCCGCTTTTTTCCTGATTCCGATGACTCGACTGAATCGGCCACCTGTTTTGCATTTTTTTCCAAACGATCGACCACCGCAAATGCCCGATCAACTTTTGTTTCATTTTTTTTAATTGATGCCATAACTTCCCTTCCCGACTATCAAAATGGTTTCGCATATTTTTTCAATATCTTCGATTGCCCGATCCGCCTGCTGCGTGAACTTCTTATTTGACTCAACGGATTTCGCATATTCATTCAAATTCAACCCTTTCCGGTTATAATTTTCATAAACAGATCGGGTCGGAAATACCACCGGCAGACATGAAACCTGATGCGGCAGAATATCCTCAAAATAATCAAAACAGTTTTCCCAATTCTGACGGGGGTGTGTAAAAACCGGGAGTACATGAAACTGTCCTTTCTTTCCCGGTACCGCCCGAATAATTTCCTTGATAATCGGATACAGATTATTCATAAAGGCGGACTCATCATTGGTGGACATCCGCATGGGAATCACCACCAGGTCGCAAAAAGCGCATGCAAACCGCGTATGCAGCTTGCCGGTCCCCTCTCCGGGAATATCCATGATCATCAATTCATTATAATCGGATATGGATTTAATACCCTGCTGAAAAACTTCTTTTTGGGTACTTGAGATATGGTGAAAAGAAACGTTACCCGGATTATAACCCATCTCGTCGCGGTCTTCCCACCAGCTTTTCAACGTGCCCTGGGGATCGAGTTCAACCAGCGCAATAGAACCGAATTTTTTATTCATATAACCGGAAAAAGCCGTGTTAACTGCCAGCGTACTTTTCCCGGTGCCACCTTTTGTCTGGACAAAACCGATAATCATAGATCATCTCCGCAGTCACGCCATATGTGATTTACTTCAAACCTGAATTTTGGCGGGGATAAACCCCGCCCCTACGTCATTTACTTAGCAGGGGCACAACACATCGTGCCCCTCTGACTTTCAGCCAAAACTCCTGAGAGATTATCTATTCTCAGCTTGCCGATTTTTTCTTTTTAGCCGGGCTTTTGCCTGTTTCTTTTCTGGTCTCTTTTGCCAGTCGTGCCACTTTAGCAATATCAGCGTCCGAATAAATCCCATTGATTCCGGAAATGGCCGCCAGCTTCATCCCGTGCTTGATGCCCATCTGGTAGATTTCCTTGACCTTCTGCCATTCGATTTCCCGGCCAATGGTAAAAATCTCATAACGGCCTTCCAGGGCCAGCACAATGGTTTCCGCCAGACAGGCAAACGCCACTTTCGGGGGAAGCCCGATGTCTCTCATTTCGACATTCTCACCGGGAAGAAGGATCTCACCCGATTCAATAACCAGGACATCCGGACGCTTGGCAACATCTTCCGCACTCAGGTCAAGGGGCCTTGCCACATCAGTAATAACACAGCCCGGCTTAACATTCATGATATCAATGACGCTTTTACCGCCGCCCCTGGATGTTGCTGTCACAATGACATCCATGTCGGCCAGATACTTGTCTGCCCGGGTTGAAATTATAATATTGGTGTCCGGGGTTTCATCCAGAATGGACTCTTTTAATGCCAGCAGTTTTGAATGCCGGACATCAATCATGTATAAATCGGTAAATGCCATGGCCAGCAAACGGCAGCACACGGACCCGATGGCACCGGTGGCTCCCACAACCATGGTTTTTGCTTGTAACTTCTTTCCTTTAACGACATTGATCAGTCCCATGCGTCTGACGGCGTCCGCCGCCGCCCACAATGCACCGGATGCGCTATAACTGTTGCCGGTGGTAATCGGGAGATCAGCAAGTTTGGCCACCGTTTTTCCGGCATCCCCAACAACTTTCGTAAACGCGCCCAACCCCATAATCTGGGCACCCAGACGCTTCGACATCCTAGCGGCCTGCAAAAGCCGCTTGTACGTAAACTCCGCACTGTGCGCCAGCATCTGTTTCGGGGTCCCGCCCACGGTAATCAGCCATCCTTCGGCTTCCACACCGGTGGGAGATTTAATGCCGGTCACTTTGGAATAAATAAACGGCGGAGAATAGGCCATAATCTTTTCCACTGCATCCATAAATCCCGACGGTCCATATCGGGCAGCCAGCTTAATGGTCGGATCCCTTTTCAGCTGTTCCTGGGAAAGCGGATGGATGACAAACGAAAACCGGTTTTTCCGTCGGAATTCACCCTGGGGATAAATAACCCGTGGGTCCAGATTATGTTCACTGATGACTTCCAGAAGGTCATCTTCGCTGACTTCATCCAGCGGAGAATCAATGGCAGAAGAAATCATGGCTTCCAGCACATTAAATCCAACCACCTGTTCCAGAATTTTAGGCGTACAGTCAATAATCACATCAACGCCGCGTTCCTGCAGAAACTGAATGCGGTCTTCATATACGGTTGCCGTAATAATTGTTTTCCCGCCCAATTCCTCAAGGCCGCAACCTTCTAAGTAACCATAAAAATCATAACTCGGCACAACAATAATATTGGCCTTTTGGATGGCTTTGCGCCGGAGATAATCATTCCATTGGCGCAACGGCATGGCCGATGAAGCAAAGCGTTTACTTGGTACCCATTCCAGAATATCATGAACCCCTTTGGCATACATTTCAAGATCTGCAATTGAATTTAAAAACTTGGGAATGCCGTTTTCAAACAATGGATCCGCAAACGTTAAATTATCCGTATATTCGGAAATAACCTTAGCAATGTTATAATTTAACATACCGGACAGAAAGAGAACTTTCGTATGATTAAAATAGTTGTTTCCAAACTTGAACTGCAAATGGCGAATAGCCCATTCAAAAGATACCCGGCGCAATTTTTCGCCGGTGGTTACCGGTGAAGAAATCCGGGATTTCAAAGACTCAACCTTTTGCGCCTGTTTCTCTATGGAACGACTGGAGCCGATTGCGTAATTATAATTCAATCCGCCCAGGCCGATTGCATCTGCTTCAGAATCCCACTGTTCCATCAGGTCTGCGGCCACATCCACATCACTATCCGTGCCGACCCGTTTAATATTAAACTCCTGACCCATAAATTCTGCTACAAACTCATAGTCATCCTGACTGTTTCCGAGGCTGATACTGACAATTTGCTTCACGGCTCCCTCCTATGCTAATTACTTGTTCCGTTATTTCGAATGGCATCTGCAGGGCAAACATCCATTGCTTCTTCACATAATAATTCTTCTGCTTCCGTTTCCGGCTGTTTATAAACATAACAATTCCCGACAGCCAGTGCCTCATCAGTATTTTCCATAAAATTAGCCGGATCAATGACGGAACAAAGTGTACACCCGATACAGGATTTTGTTATAAAATATTTGCCCGCCACATTTTCGGCGAATTGATCATTGCGCTCAGACATCGGCCTCCTGCTTTCGATCATTCGGTCATTCGGTCAGTAGTAATTAAATATAAAAAACGACGTTCACACCACAGATAACTGTTTCTGAGAAAACTGCATATAAAAAAATTATATGGAATAAAAAAGTCTAAGTCAATACCACTATGCTGATATCGTGTCAAATAGAAATAGTTTACGTTTCTGTTAAGTTTCAAGAAGTTATCATGAATAACTGCGATGCACCGCCTTTATCCACCCGTCATAAAGCGCCTGACGTTTTTGATCCGGCATTTTTCCTTCCCACTTTTTATCAATTGCCCAATGTTTTTTCAATTCAGACTGATCTTTCCAGAAACCTACTGCGAGACCTGCGGCATATGCCGCGCCCAAAACGGATGTTTCACGATTTTTTGGACAAATAACCGGAATATCAAGAATATCGGCCTGGAATTGCATCAGCAGTTCATTGCTGACCATGCCGCCGTCAACCTTCAAAGCAGTCAGATGAATGCCGGAATCTTTTTCCATGGCCTCAAAAATTTCCCTGGCCTGATAGGCACTTGCCTCAAGAACAGCCCGGGCGATGTGCCCCTTATGAATGTAATGGGTCAAGCCGGAAATCAGCCCTCTGGCGTCACTGCGCCAGTGAGGAGCAAACAGGCCGGAAAAAGCCGGGACAAAATAAATCCCCCCGGTATCCTTAACCGTTCTTGCAAGATCTTCAATATCATGTGATTCATTGATCAGCCCCAGGTTATCTCTGAACCACTGAACCAGGGAACCGGCAATGGCAATAGACCCTTCCAGCGCGTAAACGGCCGGCTGATCACCGATTTTATAACCAACCGTTGTCAAAAGCCCGAACTTTGACTGCACGCTCTTTTCACCGGTATTTAAAAGCATAAAGCAGCCGGTACCATACGTATTTTTTGCTTCTCCGGGGGTAAAACAGGTTTGTCCGAAAAGCGCTGCCTGCTGATCACCCAGATCACCGGCAACCGGAATTTTATCACCAAATACCCCGGAAGAACTGGTATACCCATAGACCTCACTGGATGATCTGATCTCCGGAAGCATCTGCCGGGGGATACCCATATGCTTTAACATATCCGGATCCCAGTCAAGGGTTTCCAGATTCATGAGCATGGTTCGGCTGGCATTGGTTACGTCCGTTATGTGTACTCCGCCGTCAGGCCCGCCGGTGAGCCACCAGATCAGCCAGGTATCCATATTACCGAAAATGGCTTCTCCCTTATCGACGGCCTGCTTTACCCCCTGGATATTGTCAATCATCCATTTAATTTTCGGACCGGAAAAATATGTTGCCAGGGGTAAGCCGACTTTTTCACGAAAACAATCCATATTACCATCAATCGCAAGATTCCGGCATAGTTCTTCCGTGCGGGTATCCTGCCAGACAATGGCATTATAGTAAGGTTGTCCTGTTTTAGGATTCCAGACAACAGATGTTTCCCGCTGGTTCGTAATCCCGATTCCGGAAAGCTGATCCCTGTTGATGCCGGCTCTCTGGAGTCCGACTTTGATCACATCATCAACCCGGTCACGGATTTCCATGGGATCATGTTCCACCCAGCCGGGTCGAGGGTAAATCTGCCGGTGTTCCAGTTGATGACTGGCCACTATATCGCCCTGGTAATCAAAGATAAAGAACCGAGAACTGGTAGTCCCCTGATCAATCGCACCAACGTATTTCTCAGCTGCCATGTGCTGTTCCCTCCTTTAGCATCCGTTGTTTTGCATTTTTTATTTTTCTAACTTTTTAAAATTACATATCATATAAAAAGCGTAAAGTTTTTTGTAACTATTTTTCATATATTTGCGACTTTATTTTTAAAAGGGCCTTTTGTTAAGTAATTTTTTAAAAAATCAGATAAATATTTTATTCACTATAATATAAAAAAGAGGTAAAATCATGAAACAAATTAAATACATTTCAATCATAATGCTCATGGTCATTAGTTTAATCAGCACTGCTGCGGCAGAAAAATCATGTGAAACAGGCGAGTACATGTCCGGGCATAGTCAGGGTGCACGTCATAAAGGCCACGGAATGATGGACGGCCCCGGGCTTATGAACCGGCCGATGAAAGGTATCGGCGGAATCACTTTAAAACAATTAATGCACATGGATCTTTCAGATACGCAAAAAAAAGGGGTTGCAAATATTCTGTTAACGTATCGTGATGACAACCGTAATATGACCGACCAGCTGATGAAAGCTAAAAAAGCTTTTTTTGAAACCGTTTCCGCAAAAAATGGCAGTGATGAATCCGCTGTTCGTCAGTCGTTTAAACAGATGTCCGCCATCATGGAAGATCTGGTCGTCCAGAAAACAAAAATCATGGCTGACCTCAAACCGATCTTAAGCAAGGAACAGTTAAAAGAGATTGCAGCGCATAAGTCTGGAAAATCGGATAAAAAAGACAAATCCAAAAAGATGAAAAAACACCACGATGTTCATCAGGACATGATGGACACATGGATTAACACATATGTAAAAGGCGGAAGGTGGAAGGCTGAAGGCTGAAGGCGGAAGGCGGAAGGCGGAAGGTGGAAGGCAGGGGAACGGTTCATCGTCCCCTGCGATGATGGGGAACAAAATGCGTAATCCGTCTCATGCCGGGTGTCATCGGATGTCGTTTCAGTAAATTTAATTTTTTAACCTAAGTTAAGCGATTGTCGAGGTTGCTGCAGGTACCAGGAAAATATTTTTTCAAAATTTAAAACGCTCAATTTAGGTTTAACTGAGCCGAAGGCGACTACCTTTATTTTTAATTTTTAAATCATGATTCTAAATCCCCAATGCCGAGTTCGACAAAACAAACAAGCGATTCAGATATTATTCATCGGATTATCGGCGGCGATATTAATGCGTTTGAAGTTATACTGGAAAAATATCAAAGATATGTTTTCACGATTGTTGCCCGTCATGTCCCCTTAGAAAATGTTGAAGACACGGTTCAGGATGTTTTTATCAAGGTATATAAGGCATTGCCGGGTTTTAAAAACCAGAGCAGCTTTAAGCACTGGTTGTCGTCTATTACCATCAGAACCTGTTATGATCTGTTAAGAAAAAAATACAGGACAAAGGAAATAGCCGTCAGTTCGCTGGCTGTAAGTGACCAGGAAACATTTGAAAGAAAATTATCCGACCAGGCAAAGGCAGCCTATTCCAGCAATCATGACTTAACCGAGACAAAAGAAATGTTGGCATCCGCCCTGACCCGGTTAACCCCGAAAAACAAAATGCTCATTGAACTGATTTACTTTGAAGGATATTCAACCAAAGAAGCGGCCGACCTTTTGGGGTGGAGTGTGGCAAATGTAAAAATTCGCTCTTTCAGATGTCGTAAACAGCTCAACACCATTTTAAAACAATTAATCGAGGCGTGATTCCATCATGAAACCCTTAGATGACATCAAATTTAAAGAAAATTTAATCAAAGCCTGGCAGCACCACCCTGATATGGATATTTCTCCTGCATGGCAGCAGGATATGATGCGCAAAATCCGGGGGATCGGACCGCTGAAACAGGAGATACTCCCACTCCTTTCCTTTCAGGAACTGGTATGGAAAATGGCGCCCGCATTTTGTATTTTACTGGCGGTTATCATTTCCGGGATGATTTCAATGGATTTATCCATAAACACAGTTATTAATGATTCTTTTATTAATGACCCGGTGGCTGTCATCTATAACGGCATTTTTTGGGGATAGCGGAGGAAATATGAACAAGTTAAAGCTGGCCACCGGGATTCTGCTGATTTTTTTGACCGGTATTGCCGCCGGACACTTTGGAACGGTTTTTTACTTTAAAAATAAAATATTTAAACAGGGGCCGCCGGCGCTTCATCACTTAATCGAGAATAAAATCAGCCGTGAACTAAAACTCACACAACAGCAAAAGATCAAAATCAATAAGATCATTGTACAGGCTGAAAAGAATTTTGATAGCTTCAGAAAAAAACATCGCCCGGAACTTAAGCAGAATCTCAGTGAATGTTTTAAAAAAATCAATGAAATATTAACCCCGGAACAGCAGAAAAGATTTAAACAAATACAACATCGGTTTGAGCGAGGATTTCGTGGTCACAAAAATTTTTCCGGCCCAAAAGGATTTTCACCGCAGCAGGCATTCGGAAAACACGCTTTTGTTCCAATTGATGAGTTAACAGAAAAATTAAACCTGAATGAAGATCAATCAAAAAATATTCATCCGGATGAAAAATAAAAAACGGCCTTGATCATCGTTTCGGCCATATGTAGGGGAGGGCTTTATGCCCTCCCCCCGAAAAACAAGTATGACGAAGGTGTGAGCCATTCTCATCTCTGGATACCGGGTTCTACGGAAAATGGGCGGGGATAAACCCCGCACCCTACAGAAAAGGTGGCCGAAACGATGATCAAGGCCTAAAAAACATATATGATTAAAACTTGAAATAGCGATTATACTTAACGC
>JAQIBZ010000320.1 GCA_027858815.1 Desulfobacteraceae bacterium | reverse complement strand
TAATGCTAAATGCCCATATGGATACCGTGCAACCCGGTGTCGGTGTAAAACCCCAATTTAATAACGGGGTGTTTACCAGTGACGGCACAACGATTTTAGGCGCTGATGATAAAAGTGCGGTTGCCATTATCCTTGAAACATTGCACATCCTGCATGAAAACAAACTCCCCCATGGACCTTTGGAAATTGTGATCACCATTTGTGAAGAAATCGGATTGCTGGGGGCAAAAAATCTTGATTTTAATCTGCTGTCGGCAGAATACGGATATGCGCTTGATACGGCAGACACGGAATGTATTGTTACCCGGGCACCGGCTGCCAACCAGTTTGAGATTGAAGTCCATGGCAAGGATGCCCATGCCGGGGCTGATCCGGAAAACGGGATTAATGCCATTCTGCTGGCCAGCCAGGCGATTTCCGGACTGACCCTCGGCCGCATTGATGCTGAAACCACATGCAATATCGGTGTAATAGAAGCTCTGGGCGCGACCAATATCGTGCCGAACCTGGTGCGAATTAAGGGCGAGGTCCGGAGTCATGATGAGACCAAGCTGGAAAATGTGACCCGGAACATTGTTGCGTCTTTTGAAAATGTGATCTCGGATTATAAAAAAGAACATGCCTCCGGTGAGTTGCCCCGGGTGGATGTTGATATTGAAAATGAATTTAACAGAACGTTTATTCCGGATGACCATCCGGTGGTCCGGCTGGCCCAACAGGCGGCTAAAAAATTAGGCAGGCAGGTGATAACGAAGAAAACCGGCGGCGGGTCAGATGCCAATGTGTTTTTTGGAAAAGGGATTGTCACCGGTGTGATCGGCACGGGCATGAAAGACATTCACACGGTCCGCGAATCCATCCGAATAGACGATATGGAAAAAACGGTCAGGCTGCTGCTTGAAATCATTGACGTTCACTCCAATGGGAATGCACCGTTATGATAGCTCATTTTGACTGTTTTTCCGGAATCAGCGGCGATATGACCCTGGGGGCTTTTGTTGATCTGGGGGTGCCGGTCGACTGGCTGGAAGAAACGCTGAAGACAAATCTTTTAACAGACTTTGATCTTGTTGTCACAGCAACGTCAAAAATGGGAATTGCGGCGAAAAAAATTGATGTGATTGCGAAGGATCAAACCGCAAGAAATTACGCAGTCATCCGTGAAATGATCGATTCCAGTTCCCTTCAACGTCCTGTCAAAGCGTTAAGCCTTAAAATGTTTGAAAAACTCGCAAAAGCTGAATCAAAAATTCACGGGTGTCCTATGGATCATGTTCATTTTCATGAAGTGGGCGGTGTGGATGCCATTGTTGATATTGTGGGGACAGCCCTTTGCGTGGATTTTCTGGGACTCAAAAAAATTTCTGCATCCAAAATTCCTACCGGAAACGGGTTTGTCAACTGCTCCCACGGCAAGCTGCCGGTTCCCGCACCGGCTACCATTGAAATTTTAAAAAATATCCCGGTGGTTGGCACTGATGTCCCGTTCGAGCTGGTGACGCCTACTGGTGCGGTCATTGTTTCTACCCTGGCAGAATCATTTGGTAAGATGCCGGATATGCTGGTTTCAAAAATCGGTTATGGCAGCGGAACCCGTGATCTGGATTCGCGTCCCAACCTTTTACGTATTTTTATCGGAAAATCAGCGTTTGTTTCTGATACCGTGGTCATGATTGAAACCGCCATTGATGATATGAATCCGGAAATTTACGGTTTTTTAATGGAGCGCCTGTTTGAGGACGGGGCTTTGGATGTTAATCTGGTGCCTGTTTTTATGAAAAAAAACCGGCCGGGCACTCTGCTCCAGGTCTTATGCCATCACAAGGAAAAGGAATCCATAATCAATCGGATACTCACCGAAACCACGACACTCGGGGTCCGGTTTTATGATGTGGAGAGACGCCTGCTGGATAGAGAAGCGGTTACCTTAGAAACGGAATACGGTCCAGTGTCTGCCAAGAAAGTCATATCGCCGGACGGTTGCATCCGGATTGTGCCGGAATATGCGGTTTGTCGGATGATTGCCGCAAAAAATAATATTCCCATTCGGACAGTCTATAAAAAAATCAGTCAACATGCTGAAAATTTGATCAAATAACCGGCCATCGGTGTTAACAATGCCTTGACAGAATGCGCATCAGATTATAAATAACGAGGCATGAAAAACATTTCAAGCGTATTTGTCGGTCTTGCCACCGGCGGTTATATCGGTTTTATTCCATTTGCACCGGGAACATTCGGTTCGCTTCTCGGTATTCCATTATTTTATTTCCTGTCATCTTTGCCGCTGCTGTCGGCTTTTTCTTTTATGCTCGTATTTATTTTGTTTTCCATCTGGGTTGCCGGAAAAGCGGAGAAATCTCTTAAAACCAAGGACCCCGGATGCATTGTCATTGATGAGATCGCCGGTATGGGAATGACTTTTCTGGCGATTGA
>JAQIBZ010000471.1 GCA_027858815.1 Desulfobacteraceae bacterium | reverse complement strand
TTCTCCGGAGAAGTGGTTGCGCCGGATTTTAAAACCACAGTGGATGATACGGAATGGAGAGGATAATCAGAGCCACGCGGTTCGGGAGTGAAAAATGGAAGGCTATAAACATCGAACATCCAACGTCGAATTTTGATGGCGTCGTAAAAAGTCCCATCTACTGCGTTGTAACAATTTTTCAGCCACTCAAGATACTACATGTATGCTTTCTTGTCTGAAAAATCACTACGCCTTGCCATATTTTATGGTATTGGTGGAATTTTTATCTTAGCCATCTGGATACTTTTTACGAGAGCATCAATTTGGAATAAGATATTCTGCCTGTTTTTATACATCATTCATGCACTCAATACCTCTTTATCCAGCCTCTCTGAAAGTTTTTCTTCGGCAATAATCAGATCATAATGTGTTTGCAAATTCATCCAGCTCTGCGCGTCGGTTTTAAAAAAACGGCCAAGCCGTAATGCAGTATCCGCAGTAATCGACCGTTTACCGGAAACAATCTCCCCGATGCGTCGTTGAGAGACCCCGATTGACTTCGCAAGACGGTATTGCGTGATACCCAAGGGCCGCAAAAAATCCTCAATAAGGATTTCGCCCGGATGTACAGGCGGCATATCTCGTTCCATTAGAACTCCTTCATTCTTAAAATTTAATGGTAATCCACAATTTCGACATTGGATGCATGGCCGGCATGCCATCGGAAACAAATCCGCCATTGGTCATTAATACGGATACTCCATTGGCCCTTTCGGTCTCCACTGAGTTTTTCAAGTCGATTCGCCGGAGGCACCCGAAGAAATTCAAGCGTTGCCGCACCATGAAGTTGCGTGAGTTTGCGGAGAGCCGTTCGCTGGATATCCTTTGGAAGTTTGGTGGAGAAAGAACCTTTAAATATCTTTTCCGTTTCTTTGCATCCAAACGTTTTAATCATAATCAAATGCTAACGATGCTCGATAGTAATGTCAAGCGTTATTAAAAATTTGAGTCCTGTCAATTTCTCGTTCCCACGGTCCCCCGTGGGGACCCCATATCAAGAATCAGTTACTGAGAAGATTAAACTTCCAACCTGTTTTTTTCATTAATTTTACTTGAAGCACCACTATTCATTTAATGGGTGACCCCATTTATACGCCAAGCGCCAAACCAAGGTCAAAAGCCTGATTATTCAAATCAACAAAATCCTTGGGCACGTGATCGGCGATCGCCGCAATAACCGACTTCGGCTTAATCACTTCGGTAATGCCGATCAAAGCCCCGAGTACACAGATGTTAAAGACCACCGGCTTACCTATTTTCTCCATAACCTGATCATACATCGGCAACTCGACCTGCTTGGCATCGACCTTTCGGGTCAACTGCACATAGCGACTGTCGGTCAGTAGGATGCCGCCGGGCCGGATGATTGAGGAATAACCGTTATAGGCGTCCTGGGTCAAACAGACCAGAATATTGGGTTGGATCACCTCCGGAAAATCAATCTCGCTGTCGGAGATAATGATATCGCTCCTCGTCGATCCACCCCTGGCCGCCGCTCCATAGCTCTGGGACTGCGTGGCATTCATCCCCTCGTAAATAACCGCCGCCTCAGCCAGAATAATGGCTGCGGTTATCACTCCCTGGCCACCGGAGCCCGAGAATACGAGTCTTACTCTATTCATGATACCTTTTCCTTTTTTGCATAAGCGATTATCTTGTCATACTCCGCACAGTATTCCGGCCGATCTTTGTCGACAAATATCCCGCGAAGGACGAGGTTAGGGTTCTCTTCCATGGCCTTGGACCCGAGCTTCGCCGTATTGATCTTATATAGTTCCAGCATGCTGACCGCATCTCCTTCATTGTTTTTCCGGCCATAATGGGTGGGGCACTGCGACAATATTTCCACCACGGAAAAGCCCTTATGCAGGATCGCCTTTTTCAGCAATTCAGTACTCTCCTTGGCATGATAGGCGGTGGAGCGGGCAACAAAAGTGGCCCCGGCAGCAGTGGCCAAGTCGACCACATCGAAGCTGTTGTCGATGGTCAGATAGGGTGCTGTCGTCGCTTTTACACCCGGTCCGGAAAGGGGCGAGAACTGGCCGCCGGTCATACCGTAGATCCGGTTATTCATGACGATGGCGGTGATATCGATATTTCTTCTCGCCGCGTGGATGAAATGATTGCCGCCGATAGCCAGAGCATCACCGTCGCCCATCGGCACCAGCACATTCAGGTGTGGCCTGCTGAGTTTTACCCCTGTCGCAAAGGCGAGAGCCCGGCCGTGCAAAGTATGCAGGGAATGAAAATCTACATAGCCGGAGATCCGTGCCGAACAACCGATGCCCGAGGTCATGACGATCTCGTTTTTGTTCAACTGCAGCTCTTCAACCGCCCGGATAAGCGAGTTGAGAATGGTTCCGTGGCCACAGCCCGGGCACCACATATGAGGGAAAAATCTCTCACGCAAATAATCTTTCACTGCCATATTACACTCCCCTCCCCTGGATAACCCGAAGGAGTTTTTTAATATCTGCCGGGGTGATAAGATGCCCGTCGATACGATTGGCAAGGAACACCCGATGCGGTTTTTCAACAGCGGCTTTAACCTGCGCCATAATCTGTCCCATATTCATCTCCACCACCAGGACAACCTTGGCATCGGCACATTTTTCCCGGATGAGTTCTGTCGGGAAAGGCCAGATGGACTGCAATTCCAGAACACCGATCTTTTCACCTCTGGCCCGCCTCTCTTTGGCCAAATGAATGGCCGACCGCGCGGCAGAACCGTAAGAGATCATAACATAATCAGCATCCTCCATAGAATACTCTTTATAGCGGGTAATGGCCTGAACATTGTTTTCAATCTTGTCCACCAGATGTCTAAGCAGTTCGTTCACCGTTTTAGGATTGTTGGAAGGAAAGCCCCACATGTCGTGGAAGAGACCGGTAACATTATACCTGTGCTCTCCACCAAAATCAGACATCGGCAGTCGTCCGTCCTCTCTTGGCAGATAGGGATGATAATCAACCCCTTTGCCAAGCGAGGTGCGCAACCGGTCAATAATCTCCAGTTCACCCTCTTCAGGAATGACTAACTTTTCCCGCATATGGCCGACTGCTTCAACAAACAGCAGCACCACCGGAGTACGGTAGGTCTCGGCCATATTAAAGGCATCGACCGTCATGGTAAACACGTCCTGATGATTAGAGGCGGTCAGGGCGATAATGGAGTGGTCGCCATGGGTACCCCAACGGGCCTGGTTGATGTCCCCCTGGCTAACATGGGTCGGATTACCGGTCGACGGGCCGCCCCGCTGAACATTGGCAATCACACAAGGGATCTCCGCCATGCAGGCATAGCCGATCGCCTCCTGTTTGAGGGAAAATCCGGGACCGCTGGTCGCCGTCATGACCTTGTTGCCGGTCAACGAAGCGCCGATGATGGCGCACATCGAGGCAATCTCATCTTCCATCTGAATGAATTTGCCACCTTTTTCCGGCAGGCGTGCCGACAGGAGTTCGGCGATCTCTGTTGACGGAGTTATCGGATAGCCGGCAAAAAAATTAATCCCGGCATATATAGCTCCTTCCACGCAGGCTTCGTTGCCCTGAATAAATCGGATATTTTTACTCATCTCTTTCACCTTCCTCGGTCAACACCTCGATTGCCAAATCCGGACAACGCAGTTCACACATCTTACAGCAGATGCAGTCTTCCGGGCGAACGACGGTGGACGTATCCGTTTGGTCCAGCTCCAGCACCTTCGTCGGACAGAAGTTAACGCAGATGCCGCACCCTTTGCACCAGTCCCGGTTAATGATAATTTCTTTCAGTTTCTTCTTGGCCATTATATCCTCTTGAATGTTGATCTTCAACAAACACCCAGCACATAAAATTCGACGATGAGTCTGCCTTATCATTGGATCGTTAACATATCTCTATAAATTTTCTCACCATTTCCGTAATTTCCTCCGCATCATCCGGTGATTTCCTGATCATCTGCGCATCTTTCCGGAACCAGGTCAGTTGGCGTTTGGCAAAGCGGCGGGTATCCCGTTTGAGCGTGTATACGGTTTCATCCCAGGTAAATTTTTTGTTAATATAATCCACCATATGCCGGTAACCAATGGATTGCATGGATTTTAAATCTCCGGAATACCCTCTTTCCAGCAATGACTTCACTTCCTCAAGCAATCCGGCATCGATCATCAGATCAACCCGCCGGTTAATCCGCTCATACAATGCCTTGCGGTTCATGTGCAGGCAAACCTTTAACGTCTCAAACGGATTATCCATAAACCCATGCTGTTTCTGATACTCTGAAAGGGGGTATCCCGTGATCTCAAAAATTTCCAGCGCCCGGGTCACCCGATATGTATCATTGGGATGAATGCGGGATGCCGCCTCCGGATCACATGAACGAAGCCTGTCATAAAGCCAGTCACGATCGTGAACTTGCAGGTCTTCCTGTATTTTTCGGCGAATTTCCGGATCAACCGGACTGGCCGGGAACAGGCCGTGTAAAATAGCTTTCACATAGAAACCGGTTCCGCCGACAATCAACGGGACACAGCCTCTGGCAGAAATCTCTGAAACAGCCGCGCGCCCTTGCCTGGCAAATTTTGCGGCATCAAAATCTTCATCCGGGTCTGCCACGTCAATCAGATAGTGAGGAGCAACGGATAACTCTTCGGAATCCGGCTTTGCCGTACCGATATCCATATAACGATATATCTGCATGGAGTCCGCGCCAACGATGCAGCCGTTAAACGCTTTGGCAAGCGACAATGACAATTTCGTTTTTCCAATGCCGGTGGGACCGCAAATCACAATCACTTTCGGTTTTCTATGCTCTGTCATGATTCTTTTTGCCTGAATAATTATCAGTAATCAGTAAAAAAAATTAATCACTCCGCAATAACCAGTTCATTGATGGGAGATTACTCAAAATTTTATTGACATCATACCTGATTAAAGATATCAAGAAAATTTGATTTAAACGATTATGCAATCACTTACCCTTTTGATTTTATATAGTTTTCTGTTAACAATGTCGGATCAAGCTCTGCTAAATGCCTGATCCCACAATTATTTTACAGGAGTAACCGACTATGTCCAAAGATGTTCTCGGATCAGTTATGGTTGTCGGTGGCGGTATCGCCGGCATGCAATCTGCGCTTGATCTGGCTGATTCCGGCTATTATGTTTACCTGGTAGAAAAAGAACCATCCATCGGCGGCGTCATGTCTCAGTTGGATAAAACCTTTCCCACCAATGACTGTGCTATGTGAATTATCTCACCCAAACTGGTCGAGGTCGGCCGGAATTTAAACATTGAATTGATCACATACGCAGATATTGAATCCGTTGAAGGATCTCCTGGTAATTTTAAAGTAAAAGTTAAAAAACGTGCACGCAGTATTATTGAAGACCGTTGTACCGGCTGCGGTGCATGTGTTGAAAACTGTCCGGTGACCCAGATGGTCGCACCGGTGGTCGCATCGGCATGATGAATATCTGCACCCTTCGATTAACCTTATTCTGATTAATATATTTTTTTTGGAGATTTGCGCATGAGTGAGGCAACCATGATGGAAACAGTTGATGCGGTTGAGATTGACTACATGGTACTGGATTCCATCATTGAAAAGGACTTTGGCCAGGATAAAGAGAATCTGATTATGATTCTTCAGGCGATCCAGAGACATTATAACTACCTTCCCAGACCCGCACTGAACTATCTTTCGATCAAAATCGGCATCCCCATGAGCCAGATTTATGGTGTTGCTACGTTTTACAGCACATTCAGCCTGGAACCCAGAGGACGGAATATCATATCCATCTGCCTTGGCACGGCCTGTCATGTCCGTGGCGGAGCCAGGGTGAATGACAAGCTGGAAGAACTGCTCAACATAGGCGATGGCCAGACTACTGAAGACAAACGTTTTACACTCGAATCTGTCCGTTGTATCGGTTGTTGCAGCCTCGGCCCGGTTGTAAAAATAAACGAAGATATGCATGGTCGAATCGGATCGGATGAAATAGAAAAAGTATTGGGTCAATATGAATAATACAGGTATGAGGCAGCGATTATGAAAATCCAGTCTTTAGAGGGCTTAAAAAAAATAAGTCAGGCTTACGAAAAACAGATATACGTCCCAAATGGCATCAAAGTCAATATCGGCATGGCCTCCTGCGGTATTGCCGCCGGTGCCAAGGCAGCCCTGGACAAAGCCCTTGAAAATTACAAGGACAATCCGGATGTCGAAATTTGCCAGACCGGATGTATCGGTTTTTGTGAACAGGAACCGCTGGTAGAAGTAATGGCGGCAAATAAGCCGCGGGTACTTTATCAGAACATTACTGAAGATAAGATTATTGATGCCATTGAAGGCTATATGGCCGGTGATTTCACAAAAAATAAAAAATGGATTATGGGCCAGTTAAAAGACCCCAGAAGCCTGTTGGATGATGATCTTGAGAATCCGTTGGATGGCGTAGAACCCATTGACGGCATGCCCTTTATGGAAGACATTCCCTTTTATAACGCCCAGGTCAAAATTGCCATGCGCAATTGCGGCTATATTGATCCGGACTGCATCGAGGAATACTTTGCCAAAAAAGGATATATCGCTTTTCTGCAGGCGCTGAAAAAAAACAAACCCGCTGAAATTATTGATATGGTGAAAGCTTCCGGCTTAAGAGGCCGCGGCGGTGGCGGTTTTCCCACTGGCATCAAATGGGCTACTTGTGCCAAACACCATGGGGATCGATATATTATCTGCAACGCAGATGAGGGTGATCCGGGCGCGTATATGGATCGAAGTATCTTAGAAGGCGATCCCCACAGTGTGATTGAAGGGATGCTGATCGCTGCGTTGGGTATCGGATCCAAACAGGGCTATATTTATGTCCGCAATGAATACCCGCTGGCTGTTAAACGTTTGGTAACTGCCATCAAACAGGCGGAAGCCTATGGTCTTCTGGGCGAAAATATTGCCGGGACGGACTTTTCGTTTAAAATTATTATCTCCACAGGTGCCGGTGCGTTTGTATGCGGTGAATCCACGGCACTGATGAGTTCGCTGGAAGGCAAAGTCGGCCGCCCGCGTGCCAAATATGTGCATACAGTGGAAAAAGGATTTCGTGATAGCCCCACCAATTTAAACAATGTGGAAACATATGCCAATGTACCGGCCATTCTGCTCAAAGGCGCGGACTGGTATACCAGCATGGGCACCGAGCACAGCAAGGGTACCAAGGTGTTCAGCCTGGTGGGTAAAATTAAGAACACCGGACTGGTGGAAGTCCCCATGGGAATTTCCCTGCGGGACATCATCTTTAATATCGGCGGCGGCATCCCCAAAAAGAAAGAATTCAAGGCGATTCAAACCGGTGGCCCTTCCGGCGGTTGTATTCCGGAACAGTTTCTGGACCTGCCGGTAGATTTTGATGAACTGGCCAAAGTAGGTTCCATCATGGGATCCGGTGGCATGATTGTCATGGACCAGGATACCTGCATGGTAGACCTGGCCCGTTACTTTGTTGAATTTCTTAAAGATGAATCCTGCGGCCAGTGCAATCCCTGTCGGGAAGGCCTCAAACAGATGCTCGATATTCTGACCGATATCTGCGATGGAAAAGGCAAGGAAGGCGACATTGAACTATTGGAAGAAATCGGGGCCATGGTGCAAAAATTTTCTTTGTGCGGTCTTGGCACATCCGCTCCTAACCCGGTTTTAACCAGCATTCTGTATTTCCGGAATGAATATGAATCCCATATCCGGGACAAAAAATGCACAGCCGGTGTTTGTAAACCCCTTTTCCATTATGAGATCGATGCGGATACATGTACCGGGTGTACTTTATGCGCGAAAAAATGTCCTCAGAATGTGATCACCGGTGAAAAGAAGAAACCGCATGTCATTGACCAGGAAAATTGCATTAAATGCGGAATTTGTTATGAAAGTTGTAAATTTGATGCTATCAAGATCTGCTAATAAAAGGAAAGACTATTCATGATTACTTTCAAGCTTAACGGACAAACAGTTCAAGGCGAGGAAGGCCAATACATTATCCATGTGGCTGAGAAATACGGCGTCGACATTCCGACCCTTTGCAATCACAAGGCGCTAGAACCGGCGGGCATGTGCCGGGTATGTACGGTGGAACTTTTTGACGGTCGGCGATCCCGTTTTGTCACGGCATGTAATTATCCCATCTGGGAGGGCATGGAAGTCACAACGGATTCCCAACTGGCTGTCGATGGCCGGAAACTAATTATAGAAATGCTGCTGGCCCGCTGTCCGGAAGTCCCTGCCATTCAAAAAATGGCAAAAGATTACGGAATTACGGAACTTCGGTTTAAAAAAGAAGATGACACCTGTATTCTGTGCGGTCTCTGTACCCGTGTCTGTGAAAAAATGGGCGCCAAAGCCATCAGCCTGACCGGTCGCGGTGTTGATATGAAGGTGGACACGCCCTATCATCTGTTCACTGATGCCTGTATCGGATGCGGGGCTTGTGCCTCGTTGTGTCCGACCGGCCATATCACACTCGACAAAATCAATACACAGCACACACAATTAAATACTCAGCTGATTCCGTCGGAATACGACATGGGACTCAAAAGCCGCAAACCGGTTTATGTTCCTTATGCCCAGGCGGTACCGAACACGCCGGCCATTGACCGGGATGTGTGTGTGCATTTTAAAACCGGTGAATGTAAGATTTGTACCGAATTCTGTGGTGTGGACGCCATTGATCACACGATGCAAGACGAAATTGTAGAAATCGAAGTCGGATCCATTATCCTGGCACCGGGTTTCAAACCCTTTGATCCTTCCCAGTTTGATGCATACGGCTATTCAAAACATCCCAATGTTATTACTTCTATGGAAATGGAGCGGTATTTATCCGCTTCCGGCCCCACCAGTGGCCACCTGATTCGGCCCTCCGATCATCAGGAACCCAAAAAAGTGGCATGGTTTCAATGTGTCGGATCCCGGGATTCCAACCGGTGCGACAATTCTTATTGTTCTTCCGTCTGCTGTATGTACGCCATCAAGGAAGCTACCATTGCCAAAGAGCATGCCGGCGATGGCCTAGACTGTGCCATTTTTTTCATGGACATGAGGACTCCGGGCAAGGAGTTTGAGCGTTTTTATGACAATGCCAAAGAAAAACATGGGGTTCGTTTTATCAGAAGCCGGGTCCATACTATTGATCCGCTTCCCAACGGCAATGAGCTCTCTCTCCGGTATGTAACGGAAGACGGTGAACTGAAAACTGAAGTCTTTGATATGATCGTTCTTTCCATCGGCATGGAAACACCACCGGAACTCGTCGACCTTGCCAACAGACTCAATGTTGAACTGACGCCCGGAAATTTTGCTAAAACCGCATCATTTAATCCGGTGGCTACGTCACGGGAAGGCATTTTTGTCTGCGGCGCATTTCAGGGACCCAAGGACATTCCCCAATCAGTTATTGACGCCAGCGCTGCGGCGGCTGCTGCCGGTGAAATGCTCACCAGCGCAAGAAACACCCTGACCAAAACAAAAGAAGTGATCCCGGAAACCAATGTGGTGGGTGAACGTCCGAAGATCGGTGTTTTTGTCTGCAAGTGCGGCTCCAATATTGCCGGTGTGGTTGATGTCCCGGCAGTCCGCGATTATGCGGCCAGCCTCCCCTATGTTGAATTTGCCACGGACAGCATGTACTCCTGCTCCCAGGACACCCAGGAATCCATGGCCCAGATTATCAAGCAAAAGAATTTAAACCGGGTGGTGGTGGCAGCGTGTACCCCCAAAACACATGAACCGCTGTTCCAGGAAACCCTGATCAATGCGGGTCTGAATAAATATCTGTTTGAAATGACCAATATCCGTAACCATAACTCCTGGGTGCATAAAAATAACCCGAAGATGGCAACAGAAAAAGCCAAAGATCTGGTTCGGATGGCAGTAGCCAAGGTTGCTTTGATGGAACCGCTTGTTGAAACTGAGTTAACCGTCAACCAGACAGCCATGGTTATCGGCGGCGGCATTTCAGGTTTAACCACCGCGAAAAGTCTTGCCACTCAGGGGTATGAAACCCATTTAATTGAACAAAGTGACAATTTGGGCGGCCAGGCGCTGAATCTTTTTCATACGGCCCAGGGTGATAATATTCAGGAAAAACTGTCTGAATTAATCACCTCTGTTGAAAAAAACGATAACGTTAAAATTCACCTGAATACGAAATTAACGAATGTCGACGGTTTTGTGGGTAACTTTAAGTCCACATTAACATCCGGCGATAATTCTGAGGAACTGGAGCACGGCATTGCGGTTCTTGCAACAGGCGCTGCCCCGTATACACCGACAGAATATGAATATGGAAAAGATCCCAACATTGTCACAGCAATTGAACTGGACCGGAAATTGATTGCTGACGATCCCATGCTGAGCAAACTGGATTCCGCCTTGTTTATCCAATGCGTAGGCTCCCGAGAACCGGAACGGATGTATTGCTCCAGGGTCTGCTGTACCCATTCCATTGAGAATGCGTTAGAACTCAAAAAACGAAATCCGGAAATGAACATCTATATTGTTTACCGTGATATCCGGACATACGGTGAAAAAGAATATCTGTACCGTGAAGCAAGGGAAAAAGGGATTATCTTTATCCGATATGCATTGGATAACAAACCGGTTGTTGCCGTCAAAGACGGCAACATTATGGTTACGGTGACAGATCATGTGCTTGGCCTGCCCATGGAACTGACAGTGGATCTTGTTTCACTGGCAACTGCCATTGTTCCGTATCGTGATGAAAAACTGGCCAATTTCTTTAAAGTCCCCATGAACGAAGACGGCTTTTTTATTGAAAAACACGCCAAACTCGGACCTTGCGAATTTGCTACGGATGGAACATTCCTTTGCGGCATGGCCCATTATCCAAAACCGATTGACGAATCCATTGCCCAGGCAAAAGCAGCCGCATCACGTGCGGTGACCCTTCTGTCCCAGAAAACCATTTTCAGCAGCGGCACTATCGCTCAAGTAGAACCTATGAAATGCGCGGCCTGTGGTGTCTGCGTATCTGTCTGTCCATACAGCGCACCGTCCTTTTCCACTGAAGGCAGATTTGCCGGAAAAGCGGAAATTAACCCGGTGCTTTGCAAAGGCTGTGGGCTCTGCGTGGCATCCTGTCGATCCGGGGCTATTCACTTGAAGGGATTTGACACGGACCAGATCTTTTCCCAGATTTTCGAAATGGATGCGGCAATTTAAGTTAGAAACAAATAAGGAGACATACTGAAATGCCTGAAAATGAACCTAAAATATTAAGCTTTCTCTGCAATTGGTGCAGCTACGGCGCTGCCGATTTAGCAGGCGTCAGCCGTATGGAATATCCGCCAAATATCCGGGTAATCCGAATCCCGTGCACCGGGCGGATGAGTCCTAAATTTATTCTGGCGGGACTGAGACAGGGTGCTGATGCTGTATGGGTATCCGGCTGACATCCCGGCGAATGCCATTACCTGGAAGGTAATTACTACGCCCGTCGAAAATTCGCTCTAATGAAAAATCTGATGGAACATACAGGTCTTGAACCGGGCCGTCTCCATTTTTCATGGATTTCATCTGCTGAATCCACTAAATTTGTTGATGTTGTAAAAAAAATCACGGCTGAAGTAAAAACTCTGGATCCGGCAAATAAAAAATATGTCAAAACCGAACCTAAGGTTGATTAAAATGACGCAATATACTGATAAAATACGAGAAATAGCAAACCGCGTTCTAACTGAAGGCAAAGTTGAAATGGTCATCGGGTTTCGGAAAGGGTCCGTACCCATGATGAACCAGCCCCATTTGGCAACTTCTGCCGAATCAGTTGACGAATTGGTATGGGACAGTAGCTGCGGCCTTAATCTGGCCAATTACCTCACTGACAAAAAAGGCACTATCGGAATTATTGCCAAAGGGTGTGATTCCCGAAATATTGTCACCCATGTCATTGAAAACAAAATCAAGCGGGACCAGTTATATATTATCGGCGTCCCTTGTACCGGAATGATTGATCATCACAAAATCAACGCCATGTTTGACAGCGAAGTCTTAAAGGTCGAAGAGTCCGGAGATACCATTACGGTTTCCGGCAGCGGCTTTTCGGAAACAATGAGCAAACAGGAACTGCTGGCTGAAAATTGTGCGGTATGCACCCACCGGAACCCGGTTGAATATGATGAACTCGTGGGCGACCTTGTTGAAGAACAAAAAAATGTGGATCAGTATGCATCAGTGACAAAAATCGAATCCCTGTCTGCGGATGAAAAGTTTAATTATTTCGAGGATCTGCTTTCTCCCTGCATTCGGTGTTATGCCTGCCGTAATGCCTGTCCATTATGTTACTGCCCCACTTGTTTTGTAGACGAGTCCACGCCCCAGTGGGTCGGCAAAAGTCAGGATCCCACTGACGTAAAAACCTTTCACCTGCTCCGCGCTTACCATTGCGCAGGCCGGTGTACGGACTGCGGTGCCTGTGAACGTGTCTGCCCCATGGGGATCAAGATCAGGGAATTTACCAAAAAATTAAACAAGGACTGCTTGGAACTCTATGGATGGGAAGCCGGTCTCTCCCTTGACGAACGTCCGCCTCTGGACACTTTCAAAGCAGACGACCCGGATGAATTTATTAAGTAATGACAAATATTGATAAGGGCAAACACTATGAAGCTCATCAAAATTGACCGACAAAGCTTAAACGACGGTATCGAAAAATCAAAAGCCGATTATCGCGTTTTTGGCCCGGTAAAAGAAAAAAATGACCACGAATTCAAACTATTGGAAAAAAGCGAAATACCCGATCTGAACTTCCAGAATACCCGGCTTTCGCCCAAATCCATCATATATCCTCAATCTCAGGTAATGTTTACCTATAGCCTTGATGAGAGTAAAGACGATTGTCGCATCATGAAAGAAGTGGAAAACGTCAAATCGCCCATGGCGATCTTTGGTATCCGTCCCTGTGATGCACTGGCTTTTCCCATTGTCCGCCGGAACTTTGACACGCCGGAATACCAGGACACCTATTGGGTCAAGGCATATGAAGCGACCACTTTTATCGGCCTTGCCTGCAACTCCGCCTGCAACTCCGCCTGCGGCACATGCTTTTGTACATCCGCCGGCACCGGCCCCTTCGGTGAAGAAGGGCTTGATGTACTTCTGATTGCCGACGGAGATATTTTTTACGCGAAATCCATTACAGCCAAAGGTGAAGCATTTATCCAGGTGGCCGGCTGGTCGACTGAAGCAGATCCCTCGGCCGACTCAAAGATTGATGACCTGAAAACAGCGGCTGAAACCAGCATTTCTTCTTCAGTCAACACAGATAATCTTAAAAATAAAACAATCCTTGAACTTTATGATGCCCCCTTCTGGGAACAGGAAGCGTTTTCATGCATCAATTGCGGGACATGCACCTATGTCTGCCCGACCTGCTGGTGCTTTGATGTTCAGGATGAAACCCATGGCAAATCCGGCATCCGGATGCGAAACTGGGACAGTTGCATGTTTCCGCTGTTTACGCAACATGCATCCGGACATAACCCGAGAGATGTCAATTATGCTCGGCTCCGGCAGCGCTTCATGCATAAACTGAAATATTACGTGGATAAATACGATAAGGGCATTCAATGTGTTGGATGTGGACGATGTATCCGCCTCTGTCCGGTCAATATTGATATACGAAGAATATGCAACAAAATGAATAGCTTTGACGCCGCAGACTGTGTTTGCGAAACGACATCGTCTTAGCAAAGGGGGTTATATAAGTGCAAAATCCATATTTACCATATCCGGTTCGCATTGATGAAATTATTACTGAAACCGAAGATAAAAGTTTAAAAACATTTAAGTTTGTCTTTCTGAATCCTGAAGATGAAGAAAAATTTGCATATGAATCCGGCCAGTTTGGTGAACTTTCAATTCCCGGATTAGGTGAAATCCCCATCGGTATCGCATCATCTCCTAAAGAAAAGGGATTCATCAAATTTACCGTTTTCAAAACCGGCAAAGTCACATCATACCTTCATGCCATGAAAGAAGGCGACATCATGGGTGTCCGGGGGCCTTTGGGACATCCGTTTCCATGGAAAACGCTTGAGGGCAAAAATATCGTTATTATCGGCGGCGGTTTCGCCTTTACCACCCTGAGGTCATCGATTATCAGCATTCTTGATCCGGCGAATCGTTCAAAGTTCAATGATATTCATGTGGTTTACGGTGCCCGTTCACCCGGCATGCTTTTATACAAAGATGAACTTGCTGCCTGGGCAGACCGTGACGATATTAATATGAATATCACCGTTGATGGCACTGATGATCCGGACTGGAAATATCTGACCGGATTTGTCCCAACCATTACGGAACAAAAAGCCCCTCCGGGAAATGACGATACCTATGCGATTATCTGCGGCCCTCCCATCATGATAAAATTTACGCAGCCGGTTTTGGACAACCTGGGATACAGTCATGATAATATTATCATGTCTTTGGAAAACAAAATGAAATGCGGCATTGGTATCTGTGGCCGGTGCAATATCGGGAAAGATTTAGTCTGTAAAGATGGTCCGGTGTTTACCCTTTCTCAGCTCAATAAAATGCCGAAGGAATATTGATTTTTTTTTATTGTTATCATCAGGCATTATGTAAGAATCAAAGTTATGAGATAAATTTCATAATTTTCATATTGACAATAAATTATAATTCATTTATATAATAAATTTACTATAAATTATAATTTACCAGATAGAAAAAAACTGAATAATATATCAATTTTATTTAAAGGAGGAATATTTCATGGCAGCAGTAGAATTTGATGGTCACACATTTAATGTTGATGAAGATGGTTTCATCGAAGATTTCACAACATATAATGAATCTTGGGTACAATTGGTAAAAAAAGAAGAAGGTATTGATGAATTAACTGATGAGCACTGGTTAGTCATCAACGTTCTTCAAGATTATTACAAAAAAAACGGTATCGCACCGATGGTTCGAATTCTTTCCAAACTGACTAAGTTCAAACTGAAACACATTTATGAATTGTTTCCGTCAGGTCCGGGTAAAGGAGCTTGTAAAATGGCTGGTTTACCGAAACCAACCGGTTGTGTATAATACGATTTCTATAGATATGGTTACATAAAAAAGCCCTGCTGTTCAGCAGGGCTTTTTTTATATTTGGTTTACTGTTCCAGGCACCGCAAACCGCTTTAAATTTTTATCAGCATCAATAAATTGATCGATATCCGCATTTTATCTGACAATTCAATGATATTTCAATAAGATTCCTTTCAAACCATAAATGAGAAGACAACCATGAAAATGACTGTCATTTCACAAAATAAAACACAATTCATCGATATTACATCTCAAATTCAGGCAGCCGTCAAAACTCAGGGCATTAACAGCGGACTTTGCTTTGTGTTTGTACCCCACACCACTGCGGCAGTCACAATCAACGAAAATGCCGATCCGGCAGTACCGTCCGACATATTAAACGTCTTAAATACAGTTATTCCCCGGGATCTGGATTACAGGCACATGGAAGGAAATTCAGCGGCCCATGTTAAATCTTCTCTTGTGGGGGCTTCCGAAGTCATTGCCGTAAAAAACGGTCAACTTGACTTAGGCACATGGCAGGGAGTCTATTTTTGCGAATTTGACGGCCCTCGCACACGACATGTTAACATTAAATTAATTGAAGAATAGAAAATGGACGCAACTGATAAAGCAATTCTTAATCGGATACAATCAGATTTCCCTATATCTACCCGGCCGTATGCTGTTATAGCCGATGAATTTAACCTTTCTGAGGATGAAATAATCAACCGGGTTCAACAGCTTAAAAAAAACGGTATTATCCGACGAATCGGCGGCAATTTTGTTCCTGGAAAACTCGGTTATGTCAGCACCCTGTGTGCCGGAAAAGTTGCTGAAGATAAAATTGAAACCTTTGCCCAAATGGTCAATCGCTACACCGGGGTAACGCATAACTATGTTCGGGAAAACAATTACAATGTGTGGTTTACTTTTATTGCCTCTTCAAAGGAATTGATTGAAAAATATCTGACGGAAATCTCCTTAAAAACAGGCGTCACGGATATCATTAATCTTCCGGCAACCCATATTTTTAAGATCAAGGCCCATTTCATATTATAAAACAATGAAAAATATTCGCATAGCAGCTGTTGTTTCCAGCGCCAAAGTTGGCAACACTGCTGACAATCTTGAACAAATGGCGGTTTGGATCAGAAAAGCCGCTGCAAAAAAAGCATCAATTGTCTGTTTTCCGGAAATGGCGATCACCGGCTATCATGTTCAAAAAAAAATCACCGAAGTAGCCGAACCGGTCCCCGGGCTTTCAACAGATTACCTCTTAAACCTTGCTGAAGACAAAAACATCACCATTCTTGCCGGGTTGCCTGAAAAGGATTCAAACGGCCACCTATACGCCTCTCATGTGGTCATCACGCCACAAGGAATAAAGGGGGTATACCGTAAAATCCACTTAGGCCCGTCTGAAAAATTACTCTTTACTGCAGGGAATTCGATACCGATATTTAAAGTCTCTGGAGTCAACTTTGGCATTCAGCTATGTTATGATGCCCATTTCCCGGAACTTTCAACCGTAATGGCACTGGAAGGTGCTGATATAGTCTTTATTCCTCATGCGTCACCACAAACCATATCAAAAGAAAAAATTAAATCCTGGATGCGCCATCTCCCGGCAAGGGCATATGATAATGGGATGTTTATCATTGCAACGAACCTGTGCGGTAAAAACGGTCAGGGGCTGACCTTTCCCGGTGTCGGTGTGATCTTAAACCCTTCCGGCGAAGTAATACAATCTTATGCAGGGGCCGAAGAGCATATGATCATTGCGGATTTAAAAGCAGAAGACCTTGAAAAAGTACGAACGCATAAGATGAGATATTTTCTGCCCAACCGAAGACCTGAAATATATCTGAAATAGAAACCACTACCCTTAGAAAATGTACAATTCCATCTTTTTCCAATCATCGTTGTTCAACAGGAATTTTAATGTGTATGTTATATAGTGGTTGAACGGAAAGTCTCAAAATTGCACTTTTTCTGTCATTGCGATGGAGGTACGACCGAAGCAATCTCCTTATCGACAGGGGATTACTTCGTCGTTCGTTCCTCACTTCTCGTAATGACAGCCTGGATTCAGTGTTTTCGTTCAGAGACTATATAGGATTCAATTCGTTAGGCAGGAAGCAGATCCCTTGCCGATTCCGGTAAGGGATCAGCTTTTACTTCAAAGTTTCCAGATTTCATTACAATGATTTGTTGAAACGGATCGTCCGTAGAGGAATTATCTAAAATTCTTGCTTCATCGACTATAAGTAAAGCAGTTTTAATGTGTTTCATAGTTCTGGGAATTCGAGAGTGAATCTTTTCAATCGGGACATTATGTCCTCCCTCTGAGACACGCTGTTTGACTCTGGCCTCATTCAGGCTTGAATCAAATAAATGAATATATACAAGGGTGACCTTATAGCCATTAGCCTTTGCCTGGGCAAGAAAATCGATTTTTGATTCATGAGAGAAAACCGTCTCAAAGCAAAAAGAAACTCCTTGCGAAATCAAGTCTTCTCGGATTTTAGCGGCCACGGTTGCAGCGTGATAGCTTAAGCTTTCCGGATTCTCCGAATCAATATCTTTCGCTATCAAATCTGCATTCACAAACTTAATGCTGTATTTGGCAAGATACTGATTGTAGAATGTAGACTTGCCTGCACCATTCCCGCCAGCCAACACCCAAAGTTGTTTTGAACTATCCATTAGAGAGCCTGAAATTCACCGTTTTTAAACGAACCCGTCTGCCTTTTTTTTGTGGTAGAATTCACTCGATCAAGGTAACCAGGATGTTCAACACTTGCCTCATAGTATATTTTGGCAGACGTTACTTTTTTAGCAAGAAGTCCTTTAGCCCTATCGTTTTCCAGATCATTAAATATAACGTCCGAATCAATAGGAATCGATTGAGCAGATGAGGCAACCTCTAATTTAATCGTTTTTATACCTTGAGACACGGCATAGACATCTGTAATATTTAATTTAGATGAAATCGCTTTGCCTAATTTTGCCCAGTACTCAAGCTGTTTGGCCTTTGATCTATTCTGAATTCTGGCCTCACGCTCCGCTTGAGACGCTAAATTTTGGTCTATTCTTAAAGATACAGTGGCCATCATAGCCTCCTATTATCGTTTTTTTGGTGTCGATGCAAATAGCATCATAATGATGCATTATGCTACAATAATAATATTAATTTAAGGTTATGTCAATAAAATTTAATCAATATATGGTATGTAAATCCCGGCTATGAAGTAAAAAATAAAATTTAATGGTTTTTGTCTTGTTGTGCAGACTCGTCCCGATGTGTACGCCTCATACCCGATTCCTGCTCGTCATCCGTACTTTCGCGGTACCCTAGCAGAGCTAATGTCTTCCGAAGATCGTCACCGATACGCCGTTGTAATACCGCTACATCCTTCGCCTCCATCAGGCTGAATCTAAGACTTGCCAAATATCTGAATATCATGATACATTTGGCTCACTTTTAAGAACATGTGCCGTGATAGGCACACACAAATCACTTGACTGGACGGCATTTCGCCGCTAGTCACAACCGTTCGATCGCTGAAGCAATCAGTCAGAAAGGAGAGTCATGGCGCTATTCCTGAGCCTTTGGATCAAGTTGTTCTTCGTATTGACGCCTTTTTTTGCGCTGACGATGTTCCTTACGCTGACCGAGGGATACGATGAACTCCAGCGCCGTCGGCTTGCCGTTTCGGTATCTGCCGCAGTGGCCATCATCTGCTTGATCTTATTCTTCGCCGGCAGGCAGATGTTCTCGGTATTCGGCATCACGTTAGACTCTTTTCGAATTGGCGCCGGAATTCTGCTGCTTCTTTCCGGCATAGAGCTTGTCCATGGACAAGCGGGATCTGCCAACGCTCCCTCTGGTGGGGATATTGCTGTTGTGCCTCTGGCAATTCCGATCATCGTGGGGCCAGCCACCACCGGCACAATCCTCGTCGTGGGTGCGGAGCTAAGCAGTCTCTCGGCAAAGGCCGTCGGTTGTTTGGCCCTCACGCTTGCCGTGATGTGTGTCGCTGCCGTGCTGCTCGCAGGCTCAACTCTTCAACGGATCATTGGGGTGAGAGGCATCTCGATCCTCAGTAGGCTGACCGGACTGATTCTATCGGCGCTGGCAGCCCAGATGATAATGACGGGAGTCCAAGGATTTCTCGGAATCTCTATGCAATGAGAGGATCGAACCATCTCCTGCAGGCGACGTCCTGAAGGGCCGATCGAAAAGCTTTCACTGCCAAGCCCTAACACGCCAATAAAGAATTCAATAGTGCTTCGATTTTTTTTTCAAAATAGACCGCTGTTTCCAGGGCTTTTTTATAAATGGGCAGATGTTCGTAATAGGGCATGGCTGATGTTCATTGACTTAATGGGTAAATATAGAATGATCGGACTTTCTTGTTCATTACAATACAGCGCAATCCTTCTGTAATACGCTACCCGTTCTTCTAATTTTTCTCTGGCAATAGAATTATTTTTATGACGGATTTCATTCGGCAATCGACTTCAGCCCCTTCCATGCAAATTCCGCTGCTTCCTTAAAAAGTTCAACAATTGCCGCTTCAGAGCCTAAAGAGCGGACATCAGTGCTCATTCCACTGTTTAAAAGACTGGCGAACCCATGACTGAACAAAAAACCATGAAAAAGTATTTTTTCAGCATTTTCATCTGATAAATTTTCAAATAAAGAATTATTATCCAGCTTTTTCAAACTGATTTCAAAATTTTTCTCACTAAAGCGAGTATTAATCTTTTCAAAGGATTCATCATGAATACACTTAAAAAGATATTTTTCTTCTTTTGAAAACAGAACATAACCGAGCCCCATATCAATGTATGGGTTCCCGCTCCAGGTTCTTGACTGGTAAGCCTGGAGAATTTTCCATGCCCGTTTCACCACAGATTCTTCTACTTCCCGCATGGAACTAACACACGTATAAATCGGCATGGTTGATGATTTCAACTCCTGGGCAATGGCACGGGCGGTCATGTGTTCCATACCGCTTTTGCGGACAATTTGAAATGCCGCTTCAAAAATATCATCTATTGTAAATCGTTTGCGTCTTGCCATTATCACTTTCTTGATTATTACACTTTAACTATTCCATTCCATCAATTGACAGTATTCATAAATATAAGCTTATTGAATGCCGAATTTGTTAACCAGATAAAGGCTCAGTTCCGGAATATAAGTAATCGCCATCAGTGCGATCAATAAAATAATGATAAACGGAATGGCCGACCGATAAAGGGCGAGCACGGGTTTATTAAATCTGAAAGCTGCAATAAACAAATTCATGCCCACCGGCGGTGTTGAATAACCGATTTCCATATTGGTTAAAAAGATAATTCCCAGATGCACCGGATGGATACCGTAACTGACGGCAATAGGCATAATCAGGGGCACTACCACCAGCAGTGCGGAATAGATATCCATGACACATCCGACGATCAGCAAAAAAATATTCAGCCCGATTAAAAACGTCCATTTTGATTTAAAGACATCCTGCATGTAATCGAGAATAATCATCGGCACCTGGGCATCAATCATAAAATTTGTCAGAGCAAGGGCTGCACCCATTATAATAAGAATCCCGCCCACAAGAACCATGCTCTGGTTCATGATAACCGGCAAATGCCGAATTCTGATTTCTTTGTGAATGAACACTTCAACAATCAAGGCATAAACAACGATTAACGTGGCCATTTCACCCAGCGTTACATAACCGCCGTAAATGCCGGCAGCGACGATAACGGGAATGATCAGCTCCCACTTTGCATCAACAGTGGTCTCGATGATATGCTGAAACGATATTTTTTCTCTGACCACTTTTGCCTGAAAACCGATAAAGGTACTGTACATACCCAACAGCAGAATCAGCAGCATGCCGGGAATAAATCCGGCTACAAACAACTGAGGAATACTCGTTTCACCGACCACACCAAAAATAATGATGGGAAGACTGGGTGGAAACAAAAGACCCAGGCTGCCGGATGACGTCATCAAACCCAGCGAAAACCGTTCCGGGTATTTTTCCTTGATCAGCGCCGGATATAAAAGACCGCCCAGAGCGATGATTGTCACGCCTGACGCTCCGGTAAATGCCGTAAAAAAAGCACACGCGACCAATGCCACAATAGCAAATCCGCCTGGCAGCCATCCCAGAATCGCCCGGGAAAAATTAACAATACGGACAGACGCCCGGCTTTCCGCCAGAATAAACCCGGCAAATGTAAACAGCGGAATAGTATATAAAACCGGATTATTGGCAAACTTGTTATAGGTATCAACAACTAAAGCGGCAAGCGGAATATCCGTAAAATAAAATCCCACCATGGCAAAGGCGGAAATAACAACAAATACCGGCGCCCCCAAAAGTGCCATCAGGATAATAATTCCGATCAACGCTGCAATCAATTTTTCTTCTCCCTGAGAATCTTTTGGAATCCGGAGACACTGTTCTGGGCAAAACGGAAGGCAATAATCAAATAACCCAGCGGCATCACAATCTCCATAGTCCACACCGGCAGATTTAAAAACTGAGAATATGCCTGGGACTGATATTCGATAAAAACAAACTGACAGGATGCAATCATCAGGATAAAGCATATAACAAAGGAAAACAGATGGATGACGATATCCTTATATTCACTTACGCGACCCTTCACCAGGTGTGTCAGCACATCAATTCTGACATGGGAGTTACTCCGTGTCGCAATTCCGGCACCGAAAAATGCAACCCATAAAACCAGATGCCGGATCAGGTCATCTCCGCCGGAAATACCAGACTGAAAAAGATTTCTCATCAGTATCTGCATCAGAACCATCAGGACCATAGTACCTAAAAACAAATCGAGTAAAAAATCCTCAACTTTTGTAAAAATCCTGTTGAATTTTCCGGTTTTACGCCAAGCAGCCGAACAAACAGGGCATTCATATAAATGATCAAAATCATTTCCGCATTTCAGGCATTGCATTGCAAAATCTACCTTATTCTCTGGACATGACTGTCCGGGTGAATTTTTCGATAATCATCCAAGAAGGAAAGTGTTTGATCTAAAAGTTCCTGTGAATATAATTTCCCAACCAGGGTTTCCCGGGCCTTTTTAGATATGGAGAATATAAAATCAAGCTGCTTAGTCGTGCCGTCTGCATCAAACGGGGCAATCTTGATACCGGCTTTTTTTAACACCGCAATTGATTTTTGGTCCTGCACCCTTGTATGCGCACTAAGGCGATCAAAATAAGGCTGACAGATACGCTGGATCTTCTTCTGGTTATCAGGAGATATTTTATCCCAGATTTTTTTTGACACGATGGTTCCCCCCTGCACATTCGTGACCGGATACTCACTCATATATTCAAATCGTTCATACCAGTGATATGCGACCGCGCCATAGGGGGTACAACCGGCGGTATCAATGAGTTTGGTTGACAATGATGTCATGACATCCGTAATTGATAAGGGAATCGGTGTAATTCCTAACGCATCATACATGGCCCCGCTTAATGGATCGCCTTCCCACTGCCACCATTTCTGGGCTTGCGCAACTTCAATAGAGATAATAGGAACTTTTGAAAACGTATACACAAAGCCGATTTCATTCCATCCGAGAACGATATAGCCTTTTTCTTCAAATCGCTGGCTCATGTCTTCTCTTAATTGCTGCCTGACATAATCCACTTCATCATAATTCTGAAAAACAAACGGCAGTTCACTCACTCTAACTTCCGGTACGATCTTTCCCAACCCGTGTCCGGTAAAGGTTCCGCCATGCAGCTGCCCGAGCCTTATTTTCCGTAAAACATCTTCCTCATCGCCCTGGACGCCGCCGTAATATAATCTCACGCCGACTTCATTATTCGTCTGCTTCCGGATATCAGCATCCATTTCGTCAATCACTTTCGTCATGAATGAACCCCGGGGAGCGATGGTGGCCATCTTAATCAGGATTTTGGGGGCCGGTGCTCTTTCAGCAAAAACCATTGTCGATGAGAACAGAAACGCCGTTAACATGATACCCAAACAGATATAGCTTTTATTCATAGTCATTTCACCTTTCCTAAAATATATTATCCACATCGTTTAAAAGTGATTTAGCTTTTCTCTTGGCTGCTGCATTGGCAAACCCCATTGCCGGCAACAAATCATCCGGGGCATCAATGGCTTCTTGTAAAGTCGAGACAAACAACTCTCTGTCCTGGATCTGGTAAGTATAATACCGGGCATACATCAAGTGAAACAACAGCAACTTGCGCTGGGATATTTCAAATGCCCGATCAAATTCCCCTTTGGCTTTTTCAGGCTTGCCGCCATGCGCCACCGGGCGAGTGGCGTACAACGCGCCAAGGACCGTGTGAGCCATCCCATACTTGTAGCTTTCGTCCAGCTCTATGCTTCGATACAGCATCGCCTTTATTTTCGGCAATGCCAGAAAAATTTCCGGATCATCCACATTTAATCCTACCCAGCTCAACCAGGAACTGGCCGTCCAGAACAATGCAGGGACATCTTCTTTATCAAAAACATCCAGACTGGCTTTAAACTCATCCCTACTGCCATCAAAGGCTTCGGCAAATTTTTGTTTTTGCTTTAATGCTCTCGACGCATACTGAAATGCCCGATAATATAATTTCATCGCCCGTTCCGGAGATTTGTCTTCCACAAAAATAAAACTATACCCATTATATCCTTCAGCCGCTTTAACCAAAAGTCGGGTATTATCCGGAGACGCTTCTATAAAACCATCCAACTGAAGCAGGGCCGCCGGCAGGGCCGCCTTTACCAGTTCAACATCCGTGTGCTTATTCACCGCCGCATTCATATTTGCCATCAGCGGATCCATGGAATCCACCATCATTCTGGTTCTTGTACTGCTGCTGCAACCGGTTATTACAAAAAATAGAAATAAAATGATACCGCATAGAAGAAATCTGGAGAATCTCATTTCACAGCTCCTTTTAAAGGGGAATGGGGCAGAAATAACATAAATTATAAAACGAACGTTATATAATTTATATTATTTAAATAATTCAATGACATCTGTCAACACATTAACAAACCATTTTTTTATTAACCCGGCAACAATCTATCTATTTTATTCAAAATATAGCAGAAAACCAATATCTTTTTAATCTTCTGAAAAAACTGGATTCCCGCCTTCGCGGGAATGACGGCGGGGTCTCAATACCTTGTATGTATAATTGTCGGCTTAATAACAGGCAGGAATAGTCGGCAAGGCCCGATGCTCTTCAGGCTTCTGCGCCCCACATGACTTATCGCTAGATATAATGAAGAAGTGAAGTAAGCAAAAATAAAATTTAAAAATTTTCAATAAAATTTGAAATCCAGTAAGGACCTTCCGAACCGTCTTCCCGCTGTTCACAATTGACACCACTTACTATTCTTTTGATCGGTGTAGGGAACTGGAGAGAACCGATAAACGATTCCGGAATAATTATATCACCCAGCCAGGGGATATCTACAGAGAGATAATCATCCAGAATATCTACAACATAATCTCCATAATAGCCGATTTCATCATCACAATCGAGTTCACCGTTACCGTTTTTATCCAAAACAGCAACTAAGTAGGCTGTTCTTTCAGTAGATTCACCATGCTCTACTCCCTTAATCAAGGGCTCTGGTGATTGGTTTTTCGACCAAACCACTACTTTTTCATCGAGAGCAGTTAAAATCGGCAGGCATCTGCCACCGTAGACAGCTGAGAAGACAGTTGAAGAATCGGTTCGATCACCGATGCCTATATAATCATATTCCACAGGTGAAATAACATCAACACCCAGCAAATAGTCCAAATCAATATCCAGTTCAACCTCTCCAGCCATCGATACAGCTACTTCAAGCCCTTCAACATGAATTGCCAATACAAGCAACTGTGCCTCGATTGAATAATAACTATCAACATTACTTAAGTCTATTGCGTAATCAATGCAGGCGTTAAGATCATAAATATATTTGTTGATTTTAAATTCAAACCCGTAAGGAGGAATGATATTCTTCCCGTAATTGAGTTTTGTGGTGAACTGATAGGTTTCCTTATTAATTAGCAGACCGATCCGATCTCCTTTGGTGGGGTTGGGTAGTCCACCGTCAAAATCACGGTCCCATAATGCGGCAATGATGACCGAATCACCAGGCTCAAGATCCGTTCCGGACAAATCAATATCAAAATAATTATCATATTCCGGCATTTTATGAAAATATTTTAAATAGACAAACGGATCTTCTAATATGTCTGCAGGATTATCCGAATCAAAGACAAGAACATATATGGGTGCCTCGCCCCTCAAGTAATCATCAGGAACAGAAAACGCACCGATAATCGACATATCAATACCGGACGACATCTGTACGTCAAATGTAAATTCGATATCAATTTCCTTTAGCACTGTTTCGTCATCAATGGTCAGCAGGCTTGAATAGTCATTTCCATGACTGTAAAAACCGATCCGATCACCGCTATCCAAGGTTCCGCTGCTGTTGGCGTCTAATAACGCAAACACCTGAACATCTTTAATGGGAACATTTTTACCATAGGGCAGTATATCTAAAGTATAACTTTTAGGGACGCTTTGCTTAACAATGGTTGTAAAACCGATCACCTCATTAAAATCCAGAGTTGTAAAATCCGATGACAGAACCTCTCCGGCATACGCCACAAGAATAACGTCTCCAGTGTCATTGCCGAGTATGGTGCCGGAGATGGACGCCTCGTAATCAAACACCTCACGGGAGATATCAATGTCAAATCCTGTGTTGCTTCCTGCATCAAGACGCACGGTCGGCGTTATTTTTCCTTCCTCAACATAGATGCCGATAAAATCACCGGTGGTAAAGTTCGGAAAGCCCCCTTCAAAATCAACATCCCATAAACCAATCACCATGATGTCATCATCCGGACAAATACCGGTACCTGATAAATCATATGAGAATTCCGTTTCTCCCCCCGGCACTTTGGAAAAATAAATAATCGAATCAAAGGGATCATCCAACACACCTTCCGGATCACTCCCGTCAAAAATCGCAATATATACCGGCGGTGAATCTTCTGTATACGCCGACGGCAGAGAAAACGAACCGGATAAGGCCATTTCCACGCCGCACGATTTCTGGACATCAAATTTAAATTCAATAAAAATTTCAGTGATGACAGATCCGTCCGCAATGGTCAGCAGGGATGAGAATTCGTCACCCTTGCCATAAAAACCAATCCGGTCACCCGCATCCACTGTTTCGCTGTTGTTTGCATCCAGCAACGCAAATATCTGAACATTTTCAATAGGTACATTTTTGCCGTACGGCAGGATATCAAGTGTATAGTTAAGAGGGGATTCTGTTTTAATCACCGTTGTAAACCCAATCACCTCGTCAAAATCAAGACCGGAAAAATCTGATGAATCAATGTCTCCATCATAAGCCACCAGGGTCACTTCTCCCATATCTTCGCCACGGATTGTGCCTGTTATAGAAGCCTCATAATCAAAGACCTCCCGATTGATATCAATGTGAAATCCGTTATTCTCACCGGCATTGAGTGTAACCGTCGGCGAAATTTTACCTTCCTCAGCATAGATACCGATAAAATCACCGGTGGTAAAATTCGGCAACCCCCCGACAAAATCTCGGTCCCACAGTCCGATCAGCATGATTTTGTCTCTCGGACAGATACCGGTATCTGATAAATCATATGAAAATTCCGTCTCTCCGCCCGGCACTTTGGAAAAATATAAGACCGACGCAAACGGATCATCTAAAACCCCATCCGGATCCTCACCATCAAATATGGCAATATAAACAGGTGGCGAATCCTGTGTGTACTCTTCGGGCAGGATAAAGGAGCCGGATAAAGATAGTTCCACACCGCAGGGTTCTTCCACATCAAATTTAAATTCGATGTCGATATCTTTAAACTCAGCACCGTCTTCAATGGTCAGCAGGGTTGAAAAATCATCCCCCCCCTCACTGTAAAATCCGATCCGGTCTCCCGCATCCACTGTTTCACTGTTGTTTGCATCCAGCAAAGC
>JAQIBZ010000421.1 GCA_027858815.1 Desulfobacteraceae bacterium | reverse complement strand
TCATATCTTTACTCGATAAGGGGGCCCTAGCATCCAAAACCTCGAAAATAATATCTACTGCTTTCAAGTTCTGTTTTAAAAGATCCTCTGAATCTTTCATATGTTTTGGAAACCAGGATACATTTTCTGTCATTACAAACACCTTTTATATTTGATAAAGAAAATTAATCGTTAAGTTATTAATATATTTAATACAGACTGTTTGCATGATTGACAACAGATTAAATATAGATGATTATTCAAACCAACAGGATAGGGACAGGACTTTGTATTGATCTTTCCCTAAACTCAATAAAAGGTTTCATTTATATTGAAGGCAGTTTGAGGGACTTAAATCGAGTGATTCAAATATGTACTGAAGTAAGCGTAGAAAAGGAGGAATTTCAACAATGGCAGTTATTACTAAATTTTTCGTCGTTAGAGATGGCGTAGAACTTGACAAAGTTTTTACTGTAAAAAAGGATGCTGAAACCTACGATAAAATGCTGGATGCTGCTGAGCAGCTTGCGGAATTTATTAAAAAGGGTGAACTCGAATGCAAACTGGATGATGAATCCATAAATGCAATCTCTGTATTTCTCGCTAAAAACGGACCTGAAGTCACTAAGATTCTAAGAACGGTAAGGCCATTGTCCAAAACTCCTGCAAATGAAGAAATTACAAAATCTAAAGAAACACCAAAAGAGATCGGTAGTAAAAAGGAAATCCCAAAGCAGCGCGGGAAAAAAGATAAATAATTGGGTTCTATGCCACTTGTTACTAAAAAAGAAGCCGATGCTTACGATCGTGTGATTGATGCCGCCAATTGTATTTCAGAGTTATTAGAAAATAGCGGAATCGACATTGACGAAAACGATCTTGAAGTATTGTCCATTTTTATTGCGGATAATGCACTTGCTGTCATGCAAATATTAAAAAGGCAGACAAAACGATGTGTCATCTGATTATGATAAGTGCGTCCTGATTTATCGTTGCGATTTTAAAATCCTTCCCTGAAATAACCGTTTTCCCCACCTGTTCTCAACCTCCTGGGAAGTTGACTCCATTTTCGCTAACGTACACACACTATTTCAGCGCGAGCCGGCTTTTGGAGATTGAAAATCGTCGGGCCTCTTCATCATTTTCAAGGGTCAGCCTGTTGGCGCAACAAAGAAGACGATCAAAAAGACAAGCACGTTTGGTATATTAATTTTTGGAAGTTCCCTTACGAAGCCATCAATTTTTTTCTTCGATACCGAAATGTGTGATGATTCATATTTAATAGCTTTGCCGCCTGGCTTTCATTGCCGTTTGCCATTTGATAAGCTTCATTCATGTAATGCATTTCAAATGCCTCTTGTGCCTGCTGAAAATCAATTCCTTCCTGCGGAATGGGGGGAAATCCTTTATCTCCAATCTCCGGTCGGTTGGTTGAAGATCCGGAATTTTTTATACCCAGATCCTCGACCAATAGTTCCGGACCCTTGCCGATCAGTACCCCGCGTTCGATGAGATTTTTCAGCTCCCGGATGTTTCCTGTCCAGTTATGATTCATCAGTATTGTTTCAGCCTGCTTGGAAATGCCTGAGAAATCAACACCAAATTTTTTGGAAAATTCGTTCAGATAATGACGGGCAAGGAGCATAATATCATTTTGGCGTTCGCAGAGTGACGGGACTTCGATTTTAATGACACCGATCCGGAAATACAGGTCATTGCGGAAATCACCGTCTTCAATCATTTTTTTCAGGTTTTTGTTGGTTGCCGAAACGATACGGGTGTTGATCTGGCGTTTTCGGGTGCCGCCGACCCGGTAGAACTCGCCGTTTTCCAGAAACCGCAGCAGCTTGGCCTGGGCGGCAGAACTCAAATCCCCCAGTTCATCCAGAAAAAGGGTGCCGTTGGCCGCATCTTCGATCAGTCCTTTTTTCCCGGACGGGCCGGCCCCGGAAAATGCCCCTTTTTCATATCCGAAAATTTCACTTTCAATCAGATCATCGGGTATGGCCGCGCAGTTGACAGCCACAAAATTGCCTTTGAAATTAGGGCTTCGGTAATGAATGGCACTGGCAATCAATTCCTTGCCCGTGCCGGTTTCCCCCTGAATCAGAATCGGCGTGTCCGGACTTTTTGCCACTTTTTTTAAAAATTCCATCATATCCTGGATCGTGTCACTTTCACCGATAAAGCAGGGAAGGTTTTCCTTTAGAAATTTGTCCTGTAAAATCCGGACTTCTTTTCTCAGGCGAATGGTTTCCAGGGCATTTTTGATGGTGATTTCCAGGGTGTCCATCTGGATCGGCTTGACAATATAATCATAGGCACCCAGCTTCATGGCCGAAATAACGGTTTTAACATCTTCGTATGCCGTGATCATAATGACCAGGATATCCGGATTGGTTTGCTTGATCTTTTCCAAAGCGGAGATGCCGCTCATATCCGGCAGGCCGATGTCCAGTAATATCAGGTCCGGCAATACACGGTCCGGCGCCTCGCTTTGGATGGTTTGAATGGCCGATTTGGCATCCGCAAATGATTTGATCTGGTAATCGGCTTCCAACGCCATGGTCAGGCCATCCCTGATTATTTCCTCATCATCGATAATAAAGATAGAGTACGATATCATTTTGAGTCCGTGTTCTGCTTTACTTGTCTATGGGTTGACGGGCAGTTTGATGATAAATTCCGCACCACCAAGATTGCCGGCGGTTACCTTTATGGAGCCGCCTTGATCCGTGATAATTCTGCTGCAAATACTGAGTCCGATTCCTGAGCTGTTGCTTTTGGTGGTATAAAACGGATCAAAAATTTGATTGTATAGCTCTTTTCCGATGCCGGGCCCGGAATCGGAAACACTGATGCAGACGGAATCGTTTTCCGAAAAAGAAGAGATGACGATTTTTTTTGCATGATCCATATCCCGCATGGCTTCAGCGGCATTGGTGATCAGGTTGAGAATCACCTGTTCAATCATTTGCGGATCAACGCTGCATTCCGGCAGATCCGGTGAAAGGTCTGTTGTCAGCCGGATGCCGGTTTTTCGTAATGTCACCGATGACAGGTTAAAGGCCTCGGTCACCGGGTGGTTGATATTTGTTAACGTAAAATTGGGTTCGCCGGGCCGGGAAAAATCCATGACCCGCTTGATCACCGATTCAATTTTGTTTGAGGCGGACTGGAGCTGGGATAAAATTTTGCTTATCTTGTCTTCATCGGCATGAATGTCGCGGTTGTGTAACATCTTTTTCAATGTCGTCAGGTAGATATTGATTCCGGACAGCGGATTCCTGATTTCATGGGCAATTCCGGCGGCTACCCGGCCCAGGGAGGCAAGCTTTTCCTGGACTTTGAGCATATCTTCCAGTTTTTTGGCCTTCGTGAAATCCAGCATGTAGGTCAGGATGGAATTTTTGCCCCGGTATTCGATCACGCTTGCCATGCAATGGACCCATTTCATATCCAGTCGGTTGTTTGCCTCATCAACCGGATAGAATCGGAAGCTCATGGTGGTTTTCTGTTTTTCACCTGAGATGAGTTTACGATAATGATTTCTTAATATTTGCACATCATCGGAATGAAGATTTTCATCGGACGTAAATAACGATATCTCATTTAAAGCACCGGTTAATGCTTTGCTTGCCGGATTGCGGTAGACGATTTTGTCATCCTGCATAATACTGATGGCTGTGGGCGAATTTTCAGTCAGATTGCGGAATCGCCGTTCGCTGTTGAGCAGTTTTTCTTCAACCTGCTTCCGTTCCAGAACTTTACCCAGGCGTTTTGTAATGGCATTGATCATTTCTTTTTCTTCCGCCAGAAACGGCCCGTCATTTTTTGCCGGTCTTTCTTCCAGATAGCCGACAACCAGCCGCCCATAAGTTTTCCCGTATACGATGACTTTAGTGGTCAGTTGCCATGGGGTGTTTTTGAAATTTCGGCTGACCACTTCTTTATCCTCTAATTTTAACCGAACACAGGTGATGTCCGGATACTGCCAGGAACGGAGGATAATCTCCACAATCCCCTGATGAATTTCTTTTAACGAAGCCCCGTACTGATCAAACAGCTTGGAAATTTCGAGCAGGCAACTCAGTTCCCTGGCCCGGATCTCAGCATCCCTCACTTTTTCTTTCAACGTTTCCTGAGTTTTTTTCAGCTCGGTGATATCGTTAAATATCTGTATTTTAGAGACACTGCCATCGGGGTTCTTAAACGGCATGTCAAGCAAATCGTAATACCGGTCGGTTTCTTTCGAATACCGGTCCCATCGGAGGGGTTTTCCGGCAAATACCGCATCGTTTCTGCACCAGGGGCATGGGTCGGAACGGTCGTAAAGGTAGCTGTAGCATTTGCGGCCGTCAATGGTGCCGAATTCTTTTTTAATCACCGGGTTCACATACTGGACATTGCATTGCCGGTCGTTGATGTATATTCCCACGGGTATGGACTCAAAAAAACTTAACAGGCGATTCTGCTCAATCTGCTTGAGGTGTTCCAGCTCTTTGATCCGTTCTTCCAATTGGGCATATGTGGGTTTTCCATTCATTCGTGAGGCCTGACGTTTTATTTAATTTAGAATATCAAGTTCTTATGCATAAAATAGTAAATTAACAAGTATCATTAATTTGACTGCATGGTCAATATGTGATTGGAATGATCAATCATTTAATCCTTCTTATTTTATAGAAACAATTTTCGAAATTTTTCAAAATGTCAAGTCGATATTAGGCGCTATCTCTTTTTTAATAAAATTAACGATTTGAATTTATATCTATTGCTTAATTTTAACGACGTGGCATGCTTTCTGCAATTTTTATAATCGGTCAAAAAAAGGATTAATTATTATACAGCAGGGAAGCTGACAAATGACACAACCAACGCACAACAACGACTTACAATTAAGGATATTACCTGCTCTTCGGTATTCAGGGGGGCTATGGCCTACACCTTTCTGCTGGCCAACGGGTATGAGAAAGTGAAGGGGCTTACTGCGTCTTCCGAGGATATGGCCCAGGCGTTCAAACCCGGCCCCCTGGCTAAAATGTAAAAAAATATCCATACCGGCGCCCGGAAGGCACTAGGGTCGCCGGTAGCTTTTCCACCGTAAAGGACAAATAAATATGGAATCTCATATTTTTATCATTGTTTTTCTTTCATTTGGTTTAAGTTTTATTTTCGCTCTGGGAGGCGTCGGCTCTGCCGTTATTCTCATTCCCGCCTTATCCTGGATCGGCGTTCCTTTTAATCTGGCACGGCCCACCGGGCTTTTTGTCAACTGCGTGAGTATGCTCGGGGCCACCTGGTCCAATTTCAGGGGGAAAAAACTGGACGTGAAACTGGGGCTCCCCATCATTGCCTCGTCCATTGTACTGGCACCGGTGGGTGCCTGGGCCAGCCACTTTCTGCCCGCCCAGACCCTGCTTTTTATTTTTATCGGTTTTTTATTTTTTTCCGGTTTCATGATGATTTTTTTCAAAGGTGCCAGATATGCAGACCAGTACCGGGAAGACAGACCCGTCGCCGGCCCCTGGGCGTGGGAGTGCTGGCCGGGTTCGTCTCAGGGCTTCTCGGTGTCGGCGGGGGAGGCATTATTTCCCCCCTGATGGTGGTTCAGGGATTCAACCCCAAAAAAGTGGCCATGGTGACGGCTTTTTCCGTGCCTTTTTCATCCTTTTCAGCATTTATAACTTATGCGGCCATGGGTTCAGTGGCCGTTAAAATACTTTTTTTTGCAGGACTGGCTGCCTGGGCCGGGGGATACCTGGGCACCCGGGTGATGCAGAAACAGATGACGCCCCAGAGTGTTAAACGGCTGCTGGGCGGGGTCTTAATACTCATTGGGATCAAGTTTTTATGGTCCGTGGTCTAATGTCAATTGGATGAATGGGAGGTAAGGAACCAATTCCTACAAAATCACGCAGTCCAAAATCAATTTGGCGACACCACATACAGGCGGTTTGACGGTCTCAGGCATTCACGAAATCGAGCTCCTTGCCGAGATTGAGATTGCACTATTTCCGACGTGAAATAAAAAAAATATTATAAATATAATTTAAATAAACGGAGGATTTCATGAGAAAGAAAGCGTTTTCAACCATTATTTTCGTATTCCTGTCCATTTCTCTTTTAGCTTATCAGATCTCTTATGCTGGTGAGAATTCCGAATTATCTAACGGTCAGACGATTTATGTCCCGGCGTATTCACATATTTACAGCGGGAATAGAGAAATGCCGTTTATGCTGACAATAACCTTGAGCATCCGAAATATCGACCCAAAACATCCCATCAGAATTGTTACAGCCGATTATTATGAAACCCAGGGACAATTACTAAAAAAACACATTAAAAATCCGGTCATCCTGAAACCGTTAGAGTCATTACGTTACGTGATACCGGAAAAAGATAAAAGTGGCGGGTCGGGCGCTAATTTTATAGTCGAATGGAAAGCTGACAAGCTCGTTAACCCGCCGATTGTAGAATCGATAATGATCAGCACGAAATCGCAACAAGGAGTTTCTTTTACATCGCGGGTTCGTGTAATCATTACTGAATAATCGGAGACGAGTTAATATCAAAGCGGCAAACACCGAATTTGTTGCATGGCAAAAAGCCCTGGAGTTAAAAAAAATTCAAGTATTGTCTAACCGCCAGGTCGCCAAAAAATTAAATATCAGCGAAGGCACTTTCCGCTATTGGTTAAAAAAAAATTATAGTTTCTTGTGTCTTTTTATCTGCGCCCTATTCTTGACAACGTTTTTATATTGGCTATAATGAAAACAAGAAATTAATAAATTCGTAAATTACGAGGTTATGAAGATGCCTACTATAAAAATTACAAGCA
>JAQIBZ010000309.1 GCA_027858815.1 Desulfobacteraceae bacterium | reverse complement strand
TTTCCAGAAAAACGTCCGGCCGGTCCAGCCGGGCTGACTGGATAACCAGCTCCCTGTTGAGCAGTTCGGCCAATCCGATATCAATGGACAATCGATCGGCCTCAATAATGGTTTCTTTTTCAAGTCCCTGAACGCGGGCTTTCTCAATGACAAGACGTCCCCTGAAAACAGATAAAGACTGGTCTTCCCAGCTGATGTGACCGGGAATGGCCGCGTTGATGCGTTCCTGGATCAGCCGGCCGGCCGGTCCGGTCCCCAAAAACAGCTGGATGCCGATGATTGCAATCAGGAGCAATGTAATGAGTGCCCCGGTCAGGATAGCGAATATTTTAAAAACCTTTTGCACGATCGTGCGTCTCATCAACTCTAAAGATTATTTGTTCCATCTGGAAATGAATGTATCATGTTTAAAATTTTCATAAATAAACGACTCAAAAACGATAACATTTGTCATAGCCCGTTCCTTCCATTTTTAATCAATTCACCTGTCGATTAATGCTAATTATTACTTCCACATCCGGCCAACGCTTATCAACCGGCTGAATGGTTTGCGGAGCGATGATTTTACATAAAATATTACGATTCTTTGTAATGCTTTCCATATAAATCGGTGTTGTCGTTACATTGACCGTTTTTCCATCCCCATCGGATGACGGTGATATGACTTTTACTTTGTCCGGCTTTACAACAACTGAACCGATGGTCAGACCTGAAGGAAGATCTCCCACCAATTGGGGAACAACAAACGCCCAATGCTCCGTGATAGCCGCAAATGTCAATTCGATACGCGATGGGGTTGCTTCTATAAGCTTTACCCCCTTGGGCAGACGGATATCATCATTTGTAATAAAAAAAGACTGTGTACCAAGCGCGACTTTGGAGAGATCAATTTTCACACTTAAATCAGATGGATTGACTATTGCATCGAGATCCGATTTTGTTCCTCCCAGATACAGCTGGACTTCTTTTTCCCTTTCACCAACCAAAGCAAGACTGGTCGGCGACGCCAGATATTCCACCGGCACAGTAAATACGCGTTCAATGCGTTCACCCTGGGCAACGATAATGGTTGACCAGAAAAGCAGAGCAAGCGCCAGGCTTGCCGCCATCTGATAAAATACCGTCCAACGGTTTTTATTTTTCAGAAAGTCTAATGGATATGATGACGTGTTTTCCCAATGAGAGGCAATGGTGCTGATAATTGCTTTCTGGCTATCCGCTTTAATCATTTTGCCCATATGAAAAACCGAAACATTCCCCCTTTCTTCAGAGACGACAAAAACAAGGGAGTCTGTCTTTTCAGCCAGTCCCAAGGCCGCATGATGCCTCGTACCGTATTCCCGGGGCAGCTTTAAACTTTCTGAGATCGGAAGACGGACACCGAATTGGGTGAACTGACCGCCGGTAATAATAATTGCTCCGTCATGTCCGGGAGAGTTATGGTCAAAAATACTCATCAGCAAGGGATAACTGGGTTTGGCATCCAGCGAGAACCCGCCTGAAACATATTCCGTAATGGACTCCTTTCCCGGAAAAACCAGGATAGCGCCGCACCGTTGTTGTGCCATGGCAGATAAAGCCTGGGCAATCATATTTGACAGATCATTGCCATTGTCAAAAATTTCATTTCGCCTGACTGAAACAGCCCGTTCAAATATTTTTCTCAGTTCCGGCTGGAAAATAATAATCAGCGCAATAATAACAACACTGCTGAGGTTGCGATAGATCCATTCAATGCCGGCAAGATCAAAAATGTTTGCCCCCAAAAAGATCATCATGGCGGCAAGAATGCCGACCACGATTTTCCATGTTCCCAACCGGTTTATGGTTTGGTATAGAAAAAAAAGACAAGTGGCAATCAACGTAATATCGATAACGGTTCGCCAGTCCAGCAATGCGCGCAACAAAATCATATATGACTCCGGTTAAATATTTTCATTATTCAATCCTCCGCCATTTTCCAGACAACTTCATACAACTCATTCCGACGGCTTTGCAGATTCCGGACACTCCCCTGCTGGCGTAATTCTTTGAGCAAATCCAGATCCAGATCCACCATCAGTGTCATCTCGGTGTTGGGGGTTGCCTCGGCGGCAATGGCGTCATGGGGAAAAGCAAAATCCGATGGTGTAAAAATAGCAGATTGTGAATACTGAATATCCATATTTTCAACTTTGGGCAGGTTGCCGACACTGCCGGATATCGCCACATAGCATTCATTTTCAATCGCCCGTGCCTGCGCGCATCGCCGGACCCGCAGATAGGCATTTTTCGTATCCGTCAAAAAAGGAACAAGTAATATGGTCATGCCTTTGTCCGCAAGATTCCTTGAAAGTTCCGGGAACTCAACATCAAAACAGATAAGAACGCCTACCTTCCCGATATCCGTATCAAATATCTTCAGCTTGTCCCCGCCTTTCAGGCCCCAACACTGAGATTCATCCGGTGTAACGTGCAGCTTGTACTGCGCATCCCAGGTGCCGTCACGGCGGCATAAAAAAGCCACATTGTAAAGTGAGTCATCAATAAGCTCAGGCATACTGCCTGTTACAATATTGATATTGTAAGTAATCGCCATGTTCACAAAGGCAGCGCGAATTTCATCCGTATATTCGGCTAATGACCGCATGGCTTCAGCCGGGTTTTCCTGATTGAAATTTTTTAAAAGCGGCGCATTGAGCAATTCCGGAAATAAAACCAGATCGGACTTATAGCCGGCAACCGCATCCACAAAAAACTCCGCCTGATGCAGAAACTCTTCTAAATCATTAAACGGCCGCATCTGCCACTGCACCACACTGATGCGCGGATAGGATTTACGGCCACCAAATAATTTTTGCCGCTTTTCATAATAAATATTAATCCACTCCAACAATATACCGTAGGCACCTGACTGTGTATCTTCCGGCATATAATTCTTTAATATTTTTTTAATATGAAAATCATTCGACAGCTGAAATGACAATACGGAATCATGGATTTCATTGTCTTTGACTTTTTGAATATAAACAACCGGCGTCATGGCATCGGAATGTTGTCCGTAACCCGGAATCCGGCCGCCGAAAAGAATGCTTTTCAAATTCAGGGTTTCGCATAATTCCTTACGCGCGTCATACAGGCGTCTGCCCAAACGCAGTCCGCGATAATCAGGATCAACGAAGATGTCCACGCCATACAAAGCATTTCCGTCCGGATCATGGCCGGTCATTTTGCCCCCGTTGACAACATCTTCATAGCTATGGCGCTGATTCTCGAGTTCCTCCGCATTGACCAGAATGGTGAGGGCTGCAGCCACAACACTGCCTTGATCCTCTATACAGATTTGTCCTTCCGGGAACCGAACGATCAACGTGTTGAATTCGTCGGGTTTCCAGGCACCGCCCATCCCTTTATAAACGCGATCCATAATCCGTTTGATGTCCGGATAATCCGTACGTTTCAATCCCCTGAGTATTAATTTATGGTCCTGCTGTTCTGTGTCATTCATTATTGATCCGTTTCTTTTTCATTATATTGAGTACCGGCTTTTCCCCGATCCGGGACGCCAACCAAACGAATAGCCTTTTAGATTTCTTATTATAATCATTATTTAATATTTTGAAACAGATATATATCAACGCCTAAAATCTTAAAATCATATGCTATTTTATTATTTCAAATTCATTAAAATAATTTGAAACGGAAACTTCAGAATCATGGTTGTCATTACGCGGAGTGAGGAACGAACGACAAAGTAATCCCCCTGTCGATAATGAGATTGCTTCGGTCGTACCTCCCTTGATTAATAATGGTCATGCTAAAATGGGATTTACGGCCACGATAGGTTGAAAACATGGCTTGCGTATGTAAAAAGATCCGGCAGAAAAAGAACGGAGAGAATCGCCATAAGGTGGAGAAGACAGGATGGAAAAAAGCTGTGTGAACGCTCTCTGGCAAATCCCAGAAAAATACTGAAAAAGAATGCGGCAAAATAAATCGAGCCGTTTCTTAAGGAGATTGAGAAAGGATGGAAGGTTTCATTGTGAAAAATAGGCAGGAGGGTCAAGGATAAGGCATACAAAAGTGCGGTGCCGATGTTGGGCCAGGAAATGAAGGATCTGCTGTTGCAGTTCTGAATTCTTGATTTTCGGGCCAGGATGCCGTGAAGCACGCCCCTGAAAAGATATTCAGCGGCAAAAGACAAAAAAATGGTGGAAATCAGCAATCGACTGATATCGGAAATCAGATACGAATGGTGCTGAACCGGGGCCCATGCTCCTCCGGCAAACGCGCCAAGAATGACACATGGAAAGGCAAACCACCAGCTTTTCCCCGCCGGCAAAATGATTCCAAACTGCCATAGCCGTCGTTGTGATACAACAGGCAGAAGGATGGTCGTCAAAAAAATCAGCGCAATGCTGAATTGCAGATACGGATCAAAAACCAGGGCGTTTAACGACGGGATATTGAACCATTTGCCGGGATGCCAGTGTGATGCAAAAAATTCAGAAGCAGCTAAAATCGTTGTGGCCGATACTGCAATGAGAAAAAATTGAAGCGCCTGCTGAACAAAGGAATATTTCTGAAAAGCGTCCTGGCACCCCTTTGCAATTTCTTCGGGCGTCAACTGCGTTCCCCCATCCCGCGGCGACCCCCCGATATCGGAAGACCCGCCCCAGCTGTTCTGAGTTCCGCATTTGACGGCCGGGTCCATGAAATT
>JAQIBZ010000278.1 GCA_027858815.1 Desulfobacteraceae bacterium | reverse complement strand
CAAAATACCCGGATGGTTTTGTTCAAATTGCCCACCAGAAGATGCAGTGGTATTTCAACGTTGAGGTAAAAGCGAGAGTGACCCACGCAACGTTAGGGATGAAACAATTGGATCTGTTTAGGCGTGCGGAAAAGACTCTGTTGGTCACAGAATATGTGACGCCAGCAATTGCCGATCAATTAAAAGAGCTGAATATCTTTTTCATTGACACTGCCGGCAATGCATTCATCAATGAGCAGCCTCTCTATGTTTTTATTAAGGGGAATAAGCCTCTATTCACTCTGAAGGTGGAACCCCAGAAACGACTGTTCAAACCGAGCGGCTTGAAAGTCGTTTTTGTCTTGTTGAACAATCCGGATATGGTAAACAAACCGTATCGTGATATTGCCAAGGCAGCAGGTGTTGCTTTAGGCACGATAGGCTGGCTAATTAGGGATTTAAAAGAAATGGGGTTTTGTATTGGACTCAGCAAACACAACCGAAAGATGATGAATTTGGAAAACTTGATTAAACGTTGGGCTGAAGCATATCCGGAACAGTTACGGCCTAAACTTATTAGAGGAAGGTTCGAGACGACGAACAACAATTGGTGGAAGGAAATTAATATAAAAATGTATGGTGCCTTATGGGGCGGTGAAGTTGCGGCAGCCACTTTAACAAATTATTTAAAACCGGTCAAAGCCACTATTTACACCAATGAAGCGTTTGGCAAATTGGTCCTGAAAAATAGATTACGTAAAGCAGAAAAAGGAGATGTTGAGATAATAACACGATTTTGGAATTTTAAATACGATCAGGAAAAGCAAGATGTCGTCCCCCCACTCTTGGTATATGCAGATTTGATGGCCACTGCTGATCCCAGAAATATAGAAGTAGCAGGAAATATATATGAAAAATATCTCGATAGACTTATCCGGGAAAATTAGTGGAACAGCTATCTCAATTTTAATAGAGATAGAAAAAATCGCCAAGAAATTAGATCTTTCTTTTTTCATTGTCGGTGCCACTGCCCGCGATATCATTCTCGAACATCAATTTGATATAAAACCTTCAAGGGCAACTATCGACATCGACGCCGGTGTGATCGTATCAGGATGGGACCAATTCAAGTTGTTGAAAGATGAACTGCTCAGTTTGCATGAATTTAGGCCTTCCAAACAGAAACAACGCTTACTTTATGAAGACAATTTTCCTTTAGACATCATACCCTTTGGACCGATTGCTGCTGAAGATGCTTCAATTACATGGCCTCCAGAACAAGAGATTCGTATGAGCATCTTAGGTTTTCAGGAATGCTACCAAAATGCAATATCAGTTAAATTGAGCTCGAACCCGGAACTGGTTGTAAAAGTAGCGAGTCTGGCCGGCTTAGCTCTTCTCAAACTTATCTCCTGGGATGACAATCCAGCAAGACGAAGTAAAGATGCGACAGACCTGTTTTTGATAATGGAAAATTATCTCGATGCTGGAAACCTGGATCGCTTGATTGAAAAGGCAAGTGATATATTTGAAGGGGAAGATTACGAGTTGGCTTCGGCTCGTTTTTTAGGAAGAGACATTGGAGATATTTCTAAGCCTGATACAAAAGCCGTCCTGATTGAGATCCTTGAGAGGGAAGTTAATTCCAATCAAGGACATAAAATCGTTATAAATGTTATACAAAGCGACTCATATCGCAACCAGTCCTATGAACGCGTTGTTGAATATTTCAAAGCATTGTTAGAAGGTCTGATCGAACAAAAAAGTTGAAGAAAAATATGAAAAAACTTGGAAAACTTAACAAGACGACCTGTCTCATATTTGGTAACATAGCTTTGAAAAAAAATATGTAAACCTTTGATAAGAGAATAAGGAGTTGGGAATAAAAGCCATGTTCAGAGACTGATGTGTTTAAAAGTCCAGCTATTTTCAATAGTGCTCACCATTAAAATTATCCCTCCAATACACCATACAATAGCAATTCAGGGCTTCAGTCAAAAATTAGCCAGCCACAAGATATAGCGGGAAAAAGCAGGGACACCCTTAACTTCTTAAATTAAATCAGCTTTTAAGGGAAGTCTGCCCTTGACTCATTTAAAATTTTAACAAGACGCAAGAGCAGATTTACCCCACTATCTTCACCCACAACCGGCCAAACATTTCCGGTTCGGTATTTCATTCCGGACGGCCATCGTCCGAATGTCTCATGAAAAAATCCTGACTACGGTTTTAATTTTTCATGGGCCTTCTTTCCATACACCTTTTTATATGACCGGCAGGCAGGACAAAGATTTTCTTCCAGCTTGATCATATTGAACAAAACGCCCTCGCCTTTTTCACGGCCCTTGGTACATACCGGACAGGTATCTTTACAAAAATGCGCCATTGATGTGGTAATTTTTCCATGTTTCATTCGGATGCTTCTCCTGTTATAGTATTGATTATTGACGAAGATTTTTCAGAACCTCCCGAACGCGATAATCCGGGTCCTCTGCCAGGGCGCTTAACAAAGCGGCCGCCCGACTGTCTTTAATCTGCGAGACAGCATAAACTGCAGCAACCCGAACCGATGTTTCCATCTTTTTCTGAAAAAGCAGGCGGCGTTTTGGCAACAGTATCTTTTCCAGCGAACCGACAAACAAAGGATCAGCTATCTGCCCCATTGCCCGGCAGGCCGCGACCATCACCTCTTTTTCTTCGGACTTTTCTACAACCGCAATAAGCGTTTCCACCGCAGCAGCGACATGAAGTTTTCCGAGTGAATTTATCGCCGGAGCAGCCAGTTCCGGATCAGCAGCACGTGCCAGCTCAAGAAGAAGCTGAATTACTTCCGGAGTGTTTAATCTTTCAGCCATACGAAATGCTGACCGCCGAACGACATCGGCGGCATCCGACAGGGTGTCGGCGAGTTCCACCATCAAATCCGTTGAAATGGAATCGATCACATCCAACATTCTTGCACGATATTCCGGTCGGCTCTCATTCATCAACGATTTCCGAAACATAGAAATCGCATCAGCGCCTTTACTTTTGATTAACTCGATTCCCAGCCGCCGGGCCCGCATATTGCTTTCCCGTTTGATTGTTTCAATTAAAAGCGGCACTATCCATCGGCCAAGACTGCTCAGCAGCTGGAACGCATCCTGCTGCCGCGAACGATCTTCTGATTTTAAATCATCAATCACAATTTCGATGACCTTCGGGTCCAGAGGCTTATTCGAAACGTTCGCCTCATCAAAAACCGGAGACGACTTGGCTGCTGAAAAATTTCGAAGCTTACTAAAAATCCAGGCACCCAGGGTATAGTCCCCGTAAAGAATAAACATCTCTCCACAGCAAAAAAGAATCTCACCGGCCCGGCTTTTAAGCTCAGGATTGACTTCACCTTCAAACAAGGGAATTGCCTGTGTCAGAATAAATTTCAGATAGGAAGCGCTGGGCCGCCAGTCTTCCGGTTTGAGAATAACATCAAAAATATCCAGCAGGGAGTTGCGGCCGGCTTCGTCCAGCGTCTGATATTTTTTGCACAGCGTCTGAAGAAGGACACCGGCACCTTTTCGATCACCGGACAAGAAGCGCTCACGCACCCGATCCGGGAACAAATTAATATCAAACTCATTATCCGTTTCTTCAGTCGGTGCCACTTCTTCTGCCGTCATCGCCTCTTCAACAGTTTCGCCCGTTTCCATATCGGATTCACCCAAAGATCCCGCCGGACGCGCGTCAGAAATTTCATAGACCCGCTGATCAAAAAGGATGCCATTTATTTGCTTTTCCGACACAATTTCCTGCCAGAAAGCCTCACTCAGCTCCTTTCCAGAGGACTCAGAAGCGACAGCGATAAACCCCACCATATCATTTAACGTGACCTTGTTTAAAAAAGTCACACTGTTTAACCTGGCATCTGCCAGGAATTTAATAAAACTGTCTGCCATGGCTTCAAAGCCGGATGTATCCAGCTTAACACCATTGACCAGAAGAGATGTTTCAATTCGGGCAATATTTAATACCGGCTGTTTTTCAAAAAATATCTTTAATTCGGAGATGACCTGTTCAACAGCTTCTTTGGCCACCGGACCGTGGGCAGGATAAAGCTTCAGCTTGCTGTATGCTCCCAGCATCGAACTAATGACCCGCTGCATAATCCCCAGACCGGAATCATCCAGTTGACGTGCGCCAGAAATCGATTCAACATCAATATCGTCTGTATCCGAAAAACCTCCTCCGCAGGCGGGTGCAACTTTTGTATATTTGATCTGTACAGGATGAACATGCTTGAGTTGATTTTCATCTGAAAATGTTTTCCAGTACCTATGCGTAATCTCTTTGGGTTCAATCCGGCATATACGCCCCAAAATGATGTTGAGTTCTTCTTCCTTAAACCCGTTTTCAAAAGTCAGGCATTTAAGCTGAAGTCGATCCCAAAAATCAATTATCTTTTGGGCAATGGATTGAAAATTTCCGACCTCGATAATTTGCCCATTAATCAGGATGCTGTTCTTGTCAGTGATAATGCTGAAACGGTCTGTATCCTCCAGCACTTTTTCAACCAACTGGATGAACTGATGCACCGAATTTGTGACCGACTTGCTTTCCGGTGGGTACAGCCGGGTGTTTCGAATCGCGACAAGCATCGACTGCATCACCTTCGGGATGTATTTCAAACTTTCATCGCTTAAGGGAATATCCCCAATCTCATCTGAACCGCCATTGCTGTCGTCATCTTTTTCATTTACCTTATATCGCGTCACTTCCCGGTCATTAAAAATCCTCTGATTGTAACTTGCCTGAAGCTGTTCATAAGTCCGGGCTTTTTCCTTATTATCAGAGCGTTTGTAATGATGTGCCAGAAACGAAGCAGAAGGTAATAAATTATGCTCATACAATTTTTCCTGGTAATTTCCGATCTGCTCATGCAAATTTTTTCTCTGATCCGGCTTGATTCCGTCATATACAACCCCCTGGATGCTTTTGCTGAGAAACCGAACCGTTTCGTCATTATCCTTAAAGTCTGACCGGAGTATCCCCTTGTCAATAATCCGGTTTAAGGAATCATGCACCATTGCAGATTTTTCTTCTGAAACACCGGTCAGCATGCTCAAAGAAATTGATTCGCCAAAAGCAGATGCACAATCTAAAAACCGTTGGCTGTCGCCATCTAACGCAAGAACTTTATTCCGTATAATATCTTCAATGGACTGAGGAAAATAACCTTTTTCCAGCTTCATCACCTTCCAGTGATGACCGGATTGCACGATTTTCTGATCACTGATCATCTTTCTCAATATTTCTTCGACAAACAGCGGATTCCCCTTTGAGATTTCAGCCAATTCACGGGTTAAACGCTGGGGCATATCAATTTCCGGAAAAATTACCTTGATATGCTGTTCAATATCTTTGACACCCAACGGCGTCATCTCAATACTTCGTATACCTAACGTATCACTATACGCCGACCGGAAAAGATTTAAGGGAATTGTTTTAGGGCTTGATTGTGATTCTTCCGTAGCGGTTCCACAGATAAATAATATCAACGATTTTTCCCGCATAATGACCCGAAGCAAATGAAGTGATGCCGGGTCACCATAATCCAGATCATCAATCAAAACCGACAGTCTGCCATCTTCGACCAGCAAAATAAAAAACTTAATAAATGACCGGAAAATGGCCTCACGCTGTTGCTCATCAATTTCCTGAGCCGATAAATCCACCTCTCCCAGTTGAGGCAAAATATACACCAGCCGCTCCATGTCCTTTTCATCTAATGCCTCAAGAATGCCAACCCCTTTATCTTCCCGTTGATTCAGCAATTCCGTAACAATATAGGAAACGAGGTAATAGGGCCGGAACGATTCCTGAATGACCCCTGATACACGGACCGTATTTAATTTTGTTTTCTCTATATTCCGATGAACAATATCTAAAAAGCTTGTTTTGCCCATCCCGGTAGCACCGTCAATTATTACAAACTGACTGATTCCGTCACCGATGCCTCTCAATGCATCACTGACCTGCCGAAACTGAGGTTTTCGTCCCACGATGCTGGCGCTGTCCAGGTACTGAACTGCGTGACTGCTCACTTCAGCGGCATCGGCATATTGATTCCGACCGGCTTTTTTGGCATGGTACAATGCATTTTTAACCTGGCTTATCAGTTCTTTTCCCTTACTCGCATCATCCGGAGCGGTTGCGACGCCAATGCTTAATGTCAGGGGAATTTCTGTGCCGGCATCTGACGAAAAGAATGAGCTATCCGTGACATGTTCGATTATTTCTGCTCCAAGAATCAAGGCGTTATGTTTCTTTAAATCCGGCAGCAAAAGCATAAATTCATCCCCTGCATAGAGAACGGGTATACCTCTTTTACCGGCAATCTTTTTCAATATTTTTGCCACATGAACCAGGACCTGATCTCCGACGCTGCTTCCATACTGATCATTAATTCGTTTAAAATAATCAATATCAACCATAAGCAACGAAACCGGGTATTTATCCAGAGTATCCCAGTCAATATTTTTTTTAAGATATTGAAGAAGAAAGCGCCGGTTTTTCAAACCTGTCAGGTAATCTTCCAGCATTAAAGATGAAGGATCTTTTCCCACATTTTGCAAAAAATAGAGCAGTTTTTGATATTTCATGATTTTCCCTGACATGAATAATTGTTATGACAGTGACATTTGATCCCCTGAAAGAATACCGGCCAATAAAATATTGCCAGCTAATATAACATATTAAAAAACTGAAGAATATTCAACATTAAATTCATGGAGCAGGATTTTCCGGTCATTAATCCTTTTTAGCAATCGTCCCTCCAGCCCGTTGATCTGCCTTTTGTTCAAAGTCCGCCTGAAAACCGGGGGCGTAATTCATATATTGGGAAACCGGATACCGCAAACAGGCGTTGTGTGTGGCTTCCAAACCGGGTCCCATCCGTAAATAGACCGGTGAATCATCTTGGGTAATTAAAACCAGGGTAATACCGCCGCCGATAAAAATGGAAACAAACGTCAGCGCCAGGTTTATATAATCTATGAGCCGGATTTAATTTTCCATTAAACGGTTCCCTGTTTTTTCGACCAATAATTTTCATAGTTATCAGTATCAATTCACAAGTCAATATCGAAGCTTTTGAACAACTGGAATCTTCAGTTGCTGCCGACCACATCATTGGATTAAATATCATCCGTCTAAAAATCATTGAGATATCTGATAGAATCAAATATTAAGAATTAAGATAGCATGTTCTACCCTCTCGATTCTTATGCTATACTGATATCAATCGGCTGATTAGGCAGCTTTTGACAGTTTCACACCCTCAACCCGATATGAGGAATATTAAATGAACATCATCGAAGCCATAAATGCCCGGAAAAGCATCCGAGGGTTTAAATCGGACCCCGTGAATCAGGCCACTATCACAAAGATCCTGGAAACGGCTGTCCGGGCACCGTCAGCCATGAACACGCAGCCATGGGAATTTTTTGTGGTTACCGGCGAAATTTTAGATAATATGCGAAAACAGATTGTTGAAAAACTAAACGCCGGCGCGCCCATGCAGCCGGACCATCTGGTGGTGGGATGGCCGCCAAAAAGCATTTACCGGGACCGGCAGGTGGATCTGGCAAAACAGCTTTTTAAACTTATGGATATACAACGGGAAGATAAAGACAAACGGGCCCAATGGCTGGAAAGAGGATTCCGGTTTTTTGACGCACCCGTGGCTGTTTTCGTGGTAACTGACAAAACATTAAGTGAATCCGGCCCATTGTTTGACATTGGCGCGGTGGTGAACAATATCTGTCTGGCCGCGCTAGAATTTGATCTGGGAACCTGTATCGAGGACCAGGGCGTGCTGTATCCGGAAGTGGCACGGGAACTGGCCGGGATTCCGGACACCAAGCGGCTGATGATTGCCATTGCCCTGGGATACCCGGATGAAAATTTTCCAGCAAACAAGGTGACAAGTAAAAGGGAACCGGTGGATCAGATCACTAAATGGGTCGGATTTTGAAATGAACAAAAATATAAAACGCTTAAAAGGCGCAAAAGATCTGGTATTCGATGCGGTTGAAGAAACCACAAATCTGGTTGAACGAATGCACGCACTGGCCGCAAAAAAATCAACACAACCGCTAACCCTTATCGAACCACTCGCAACGTTAACCCGGGGTGTTAAAACAGTTCATGATTCAATCGCCACAGGTGTTTATGATATGATCCGCATCGTGAACCGGGGGGTTGAAAAACTGCTCGATGCCGGTACCGGTTTGGTGGAAAACGGCCTTGCCTGCGCGAATGGCATGCAACCGGACAACATAAACCAGGCAGGCAAAGATGCGCCCTTCACCACTTTAGACAATGTATGTGATGTATCCGGTGGCGTTGTTGGTGGCGTTTCTGGCCGGGATCTTATGGTCGCTCAGTCAGAGTCCATTCTCAACGGGTTGTATGGCGATTATCTGGACAAAAAAGAAAATGCCCTTGATCTGGGCATGCGTTTTTCGCACCGGAACAAAATACTGCCGATGAGCAAAGAGTCTCTTAAGCAAAATTTTCCAGATGCCACAGCCAGGGTTTGTATTTTTATTCACGGATTAATGTGTACAGAGTGGTCATGGCATATTGCAGCGGAAAAATTCTATGGTGACCCATCCGTCAATTTCGGATCTCAATTAAAGACCGACCTTGATTATACGCCCTTATTTATTCGATACAATACCGGCCGGCATATTTCGAAAAACGGTCAACTGTTTTCTGATCTGCTGTCCGAACTTATTGCCTGCTACCCGGTTGACATTGAAGAAATCGTTCTCATCGGTCACAGCATGGGGGGCCTGGTTTCCCGCAGTGCCGCTTATTACGGCGATGCAGGCAATGCTCCATGGATCCGAAAATTGCGGCATGTCGTCTGCGTGGGAGCCCCTAATCTCGGAGCACCCCTTGAAAAAGCGGTGAACATATTGGGTTCCCTGCTGCGAGCCTTCAATCTCCCAGGGACCCAGGCACCTGCACAGATTCTGAATTCGCGCAGTGCCGGTATCAAGGATCTTCGCTTCGGCTATACGGTCGATGATGAATGGAACGACAAAGCCCCTGATGCATTTTTTAAAGACAACCGCCTTAACTTACCGCTGGTGGATGGCGTGGGCTATTACTTTATCGCCGCAACCGTCACGGCTGATCCAAAACATCCCATGGGCCTCTTTATTGGTGATATTATGGTTCGTGTACCCAGCGCAGCAGGCCATACCGCAGATCCAGCACGGAGAATCCCTTTTCGGTCAGGACTCGTCTTCACCGGGATGGACCACCTGCACATGGCCAATCATCCGGATGTTTACAAGGTGATCCGGGATTTTATTAAATCGTCTTAACCTGCTTAAAATAGCCGTTCTCATTCACCACCAGACCGTCTCTGACCAGCAGTTCAAGGTTCTTCAAAATCATGTTTTTTTCAAACACATCCTGGACAATAGTCCCTTTGAGTTTATTGCTGTAAAAAGGTGAAATGGCTGCCATTTGATCAAGGGTTGTCGGAGAATCGCACAACCCCAGAATCTGTTGCCGGTGCCGGTCAAACATTCCCAAAAACTGTTCAAAACAGCCTTTGGCAGCAGCACTGGCAATAGGAAGTTTATGAGAAGAACAGACCTGATCATAAGGAAATGTCATCACCTTCCGGATGCCTTTAATAAACGGCTTAATGGCACATTCCGGATTGCCGTACCATGGACCAAATGAGGAAAAATCAATATCCGTGCTCAACATGGTTTTGGATTCTTGGTCAAAAAAACAATAGTGATCATTTAAATGTCCGGGTACATGAATCGCCTCCAGCCGGACAGTCCCAAAATCAAGTATATCACCGTTTCCATATCGTGCATCCGGCGCCCCCAACGGTTCGATGTTAAGCACACTCCTGACAAATGCCGCCCATTTTTTCCCGTCTTCCAAAGATCCGGTAAACCGCATTCCCAGCATTAACAGGTCGTGGACTTCTTCTCCTGTTTCTTCCGGCAACATGAGATGCCTGTCCCACAATACATCGCAACCGGCAATATGGTCCGGATGGGAATGACTGATAATTACACGGTCGATACGCTTTTTCCGGTCAATGGCCTTCAACTTTTCCACACCAATGCCGGTATCAATTAATACCGTTTGACTGCCGGTAATTAAAAACGCATTGCAGAACGGAAACCGAGCGTTGTTGTCCCCTTCAATTAAATAAAGGTCTTTTGCCAACTTGATCATATGATTCGATTCTATCTCCCGGGCTGTTCTCTATTCAATTGTTGAATTAACCAGCCCATATTTTCTCCCAGCACCTTCATGGTGTCCATGGCTTCAATATCTTTTTCCACATCCCCTTTATTTAAGCCGAATCCCATGTTCCAATAGTTGGACCCGGGAATAATCATCTGGCCGATAAGAAAAAAATGATTCATGGAGTCAAAGGCATGCACACTTCCCCCGCGGCGGGCGACCACCACGGAAGCACCGACTTTTCTCTTAAACATATCACCGTTGGCCCGGGACACCAACCCGGCCCGGTCGATCAATGCCTTCATCTCAGTGGAAACATCAGCAAAATAGGTTGGCGAGCCGAGCAGAATACCATCGGAAGCCAGCATTTTTTCAATGCATTCATTGGCCACGTCCTTTTTCACCGCGCACCGCTGATCCTTGTTCTCCATGCACTTATAGCAGGCAATACAGCCATGAATCTGTTTTCCCGCCAGCTGGTATAATTCGGTTTCAATGCCCTGTTTGTTTAATTCTTCCAGGGCAACATTCAGCATTATCGCCGTATTGCTGTCTTTTCTGGCACTGCCGTTAAAAGCGGTTACTTTCATGATCATTCCTCCTGTAACTATCATTTATGGGCCACATAGTATGGTTAAAAACGCTCAATCAATTTATCTATCAAAAACGAACTCTCCCGCATGGCCTGCTCCCCAAACGGTCCGAACCATTCGGCAATTTTTTCAAATTCCTGTTCAAACTTTTGTTTATCACCTTTTTCCAGCATTTCGAGATTCGTACTCAAACTGCGGATGTAATCTTTGAGCAGAGCCCGGCGTTCCGGGGTGGCAAAAATAATTTCCGCATACAACGATGCATCCTGGGCAAACAGCCGACCGACCATTCCCAGTTCCAGGCGGTAGATAGGGCTTGAAAATTCCAGTGTCCGTGCCAGGGGTACCTTTTTGGATGCCAGAAACTGGCCAAACGCAAACGTGGCAAAATGGCGCAGGGACTGGACAAATTGCATAATCTCATCATGCTCGTCCGCGTCAGACATAACGATAATAGATCCCCATAAGGAGAACTGCTCGATCACCCATCGGCAGGCATCATCATCACGGCCCGGCGTTGCCACCACAATCTGCTTATCAAGCGTGGACGTGGTCGGTCCGAACAGGGGATGCAAGCCCAGCACCGGCCCGGGATGTGCGTTTAACATGGCATTTAGAGGAACTTTCTTGATACTGGTGACATCCACCAGCACTGCATCCGGCGGTAGAAAGGGGCCGATTCGTTCAACAATTTCCGGAGTCCTGTCAATAACAACGGATATGATACACAAATCGATACCGTCACAAAGTACGGCGACATTCGGCCAGTCTTTGCTGCCCATAGACCGGACCTGGTATCCGGCACCTGAAAACCAGTTAACAAAATAACGGCCCATCTCACCGGTTCCACCGACAATCAGGACGGTTGCCCCGGGTTTCACCGCTTTTCGGGCCATCTGGCCGGTCTGTTCCACCCGTGAACGATGCATGATAATCCGGTAGAGTTCCTCGATGAAGTCCGGGTTCAACCCGGCCTCCCGCGCCTGCTGCCGGCGGGCGGAAATCAGGTCTTCTTCCCTGGACGGATGATATACTTGCAGGTTATGCGCCTTTTTCAGGGCAACCACATGTTCCACCTGCTTCTGACGTTTGGACAGTAAATCAACCACCTGCTGATCAATTGTATCAATTTCACGTCGCAACTCCGCCAGTTCAGCCTGACATGCTTGAGAAATGTCACTCATTGTTTGTCCTTTTTAAAAAGATGAATCACTTTGGAATTTCAGTTTTTTTGATTGTTAATCATTGATAATATGGCGTTAGTCGTCGTTTCGGCCAGCACAATGTCATTCCGGCATGCTTTTAGCCGGAATCTATGTTCGGATATAGCACATAACTGGATTCCCGATAGAAACATTCGGGAATGACAAATCTGCTT
>JAQIBZ010000270.1 GCA_027858815.1 Desulfobacteraceae bacterium | reverse complement strand
GATATGGATGAAGAAGAATTATTACCATTTATCAAAAATGCATATTAATTTAAAAAGGAGATAAACAATCATGGGTATGTTTAAAAATGCAGAAGAGTTTGAAAAAGTAATCGGCGGTTTTTTTAATTTGGTGGCTGACACTCCGCTGATTGCCGATAAACTGTTGAAGTCAAAAATGATTATTCGATTTAAGTACAGTGATCCGGATCTGGTTGTTGTTATTGACTGTTCTGGGGATAAAGCTGAAGTCCGTCCGCATGATACGGATACAAAAGAGATTGTTGAAATGACCATGTCAGCAGACATTGCTCATCGGTTCTGGTTTGGTATGGTAAACCTGACTAAGGCATTGACACGAAAAGAAATGGTCGCAAAAGGCCCGATTCCCAAAGTTTTAAAACTCCTTCCGGCAATTAAACCGGCGTATGCAATGTATCCCCAATATCTGGAAGCAAATGGGTTCGGACAGTACAATATCACAAAAGCATATACGCCACCATCTGGTTAAAGAGAACCTTTGTTATTAATTATATTTATTTAGGAGAATAAACTTATGGGCGGTTATGCGGGACAAATCCTTTACGTTGACCTGTCTTCCGGTAATATCAAAAAAAAACCTTTAGACATGCAATTTGCCAGAAAACATATCGGTGGATTAGGTTTTGGTACACAAATATATCTGGATTTAATAAAGGGCAATCCTGTATTTGATGCACTGTCTGAGAAAAACCCGTTTGTGTTGATGACCGGCCCGCTGACCGGTATGAAAATGAACGGTGTGGCAAGGTGGACCGTCTGTTCTAAATCTCCGTTAACCGGATTCTGGGGCGACAGCAATATCGGCGGTTTTTTCGGTGCCTATCTCAAATTTGCCGGTTATGACGGTATCGTCATTACCGGCAAAGCCAAAACGCCTTCATATCTTTTTATTAATAATGACACCGTTGAAATCAGAAGTGCTGAAAAATACTGGGGCAAAGATGTCTATACGGTTACCGATGAGCTTAAAGAAGACCTGAAAGCGGAATCAAAAAAACCAGGCCAGGTACTGACCATCGGCCCGGCCGGTGAAAAACTCGTAAAATTTGCGTCCCTGATCAACAATAAAGGGCATGCCGCCGGACGGACGGGGATGGGAGCAGTCTGGGGTTCCAAGATGCTTAAGGCGGTCTATGTCAACGGAACCGGTAAGCTTGATATCGCACATCCCGATAAAATGAAAGACCTGCGTACTGAACTCAAGGAAGTGTATGAAGAAAGTATCGGTATCGCCGCCATACATGCCGCCGGAACAGCAACACATATGGATGTTGGCATTATCAGCGGCGACATTCCGATTAAAAACTGGCAAATGTCTGATTGGGATGAAATCGATGAAATCGGGCCGACGGAAATTGAAGAAAAAATTTTTGCGGGCCACAAAACCTGTTTTGGCTGTGGTGTGGCGTGCAAAAAAAATGCAGAAGTCAAAGACGGTCCGTTTAAAATGGAAAAAGGACCCGGCCCTGAATACGAAACCATCGCAACCTTTGGTACCATGTGCTTAAACCCGAGCATTGAATCAATTGCCAAAGCAAACGACATTTGCAATCGTTACGGCATGGATACCATTACCTGCGGTTCAACGATTGCTTTTGCAATGGAATGCTTTGAAAAGGGTTTGATTACTGAAAAAGATACGGATGGGTTATCCCTAACCTGGGGGAATTCTGAAGCGATTGTTAAAATGACCGAGAAAATAGCAAAACAAGAAGGCTTTGGTGCTATTTTAGGCATGGGAAGTTTAAAAGCCGCTGAACACATCGGCGGTAATGCGTCTGATTTTTTGACAACGGTCAAAGGCCTTGAAGCGCCCATGCATGATCCGAGAAGTGCCCATGGTTATGGACTGGCATATGCTATTTCCCCCAGAGGGGCCTGCCATGAAGCCAGTCTCACTTTTGAAGCTGAAGGCGGGATGATTTATATTCCTGAGATTCCTGAATTGTCTGCCGACCTCCCGGAAGGAAGCGATGAACGCGCACAACTAAACATGGTCGCTCAGGATTACGGAATGTTTTTTTCAAATTGTGCTATTTTCTGCAATCTCGGCGGAATGCCGCTGAATGCGACACAGGCTTTGAATATGGTAAATTATGCCACCGGCTTTGATTATACCCTTGATGAAGTCATGCTTATCGGCCGGCGCGTTTGGTATTTAAAAAGAGGTTTGACCAATTTGTTCGGCGCAAGAGCTAAAGATGATACACTGCCCAAACGCCTGATGACAGTCATGGAAGACGGTCCCACGGAAGGGAGTTTGCCGGACATGGACAAAATGCTGTCCGAATTCTATGAATTACGTGGATTCAATGAAAATGGCATCCCGTCACAAGATATCCTTGGAAGTCTTGACCTTCCGGATCTGGCCGAATTGCTGAACAATGCTTAATAATATAAATTAATAAAGCATTCTGACCCCGCCTTAGCACCTTAAGGCGGGGTCATTTAGTTTATTTTATCTACCCACAGGAATATTCATTGAATCAAGATAAAAAAGCACAAAAACAGGCCGTCAAACGGCAAAAAATTATTGAAGCAGGTTCACGGCTGGTAGTTCAAAAAGGGATTGAAAAAACCAGCCTGGCCGATATCGCTGAAGAAGCCGGTATCAGTAAAGGTAGCCTTTATTACTATTATGCCTCAAAAAACGAACTCATTTTCGATATCACAGAAGCACATATTAATCAGATTTCGAAAAACCTTTTTACCATTATTGAAGAAAGCAAGGGCAATGCGGACTGGGAAGAATTGCTCAAGATTCTATTTGAGCGTATTCTTGCTGCAGACACCCGGGGACGCCTTCATTTATATCTTGTTCAGCAGGCATTAAACGACAATGATGACTTAAAGCAGCGATTCCGAAAAAAATACCAGGAATGGAAGCTTATGATCACTGAAGGTTTTTCGATGCTTGAGCCCAAAATCAGCAATCATAAAGTGTTATCATCTCTTATCATTGCAGCATTAGACGGTTTTCTCATTCAATCTTTATTGGAACTGGAAACCATCAGCGGCGATGAATTTGTCAATCATCTGGATATAAAAATTAAACAATAGTAAGTCCCTTCTTAAAATCTATCCATCTTTTTATCATCACCATAACAGATCGTATTGTTTGTACGATTTTATTTTTCTATAATGCCATGCGTCTTCCTGAAATGTAAGACATTCAACACTATATCAACTATTGAGATTTATCTTTAAATACGCCTACAATTATTTGATCTTTAATCATTAATTTGCTAAAGATGAACGTTAAATCGATATGAGAAAGGAACCATATGTTAAAACACACGCTTGAAAAAATTGAATCCAAAATCAAACAATCTACGAATATTCCGGCTGATAAGAAAAAAGAATATTTTGAACTTCTCAATGAATTAAATTCAGGAGTCAACGAATTAAGCATAGCGGAAAAAGAGACCGCTGAAAGTATTAAAGGATTTACAAAAATTTCTGCTCATGAAGCAACCCGCGATCAGGTGGACCCGCTTCTGATAAAAATTTCTTTAGACGGTTTGTCATCTTCTGTTAAAGAACTCCATGCGTCGTATCCCAAACTGGTCAATACGGTTAATTCGATTTGTTCATTTCTTTCAAAGCTTGGAATTTAAAATCAATCGTATTTATATCAGAGATGATCTATGAACAGGCAGAAGACAAAAAAAAAGTTTTAAACGACCTTGTAAACAGGCTTGGCGACCGTATCTGAAAGCACCATTTAATTTTAATCTTTTTGTTCAAAGATATAGGCCTTTACAAATGCGATTAAGGCACACGTAATGATTAATATGTTCCGCGACTGGTTTAATCAGCGCTTTTCCGACCCTCAAATTATTATACTCTGGTTTTTTCTTATTTCAGGATTTCTTTTTATTTTCTTCCTAGGAGAGATGCTGACCCCTGTATTCGCCGGGCTGATTATCGCTTATCTTCTTGAAGGGATCGTTGGCTCTCTTCAGAAGCTGAGAGTGCCAAGAAACATTTCTGTTTTTTTATCATTTATATTATTCATTATTTGTTCACTGCTGCTGCTGGTTGGCCTGCTCCCTCTAATCTCACAACAAATCGGCCAGCTGATTTCTGACCTTCCGGCCATGATATCCAATGCCCAAAAGCAATTAATGCAATTGCCTGAACGTTACCCTGAGTTTATTTCTGAACTTCAGATAAATAACCTGATTGGCTTTTTAAAATCCGAAATCACACGACTCGGTCAGGCAGCCCTGTTTTTTTCAGTTGCCTCAGTTAAAAATCTAATTACGGTTCTTGTATATTTTGTACTGGTGCCTTTTCTGGTTCTCTTTTTTTTAAAGGACAAATCGCTCATCTTAGACTGGATTAAAAGTTTTCTCCCGAAAAATCGGGATCTTGCGACCGAAGTATGGGATGAAGTCAACCAGCAGATCAGCAATTATATTCGCGGGAAAATATGGGAAATCCTGATTGTATGGTCAGCGAGCTACATAACGTTTACAATTTTCCACCTTGACTACGCCATGCTGATTTCTTTGTTTATTGGTTTATCCGTATTAATTCCATATATTGGTGCAACCGTTATGACCCTGCCCGTTGCACTGATCGCATTTTTTCAATGGGGATTTAGTCCGGAATTTACAAAAGTACTTATTGCATACGGTATTATTCAGATAATTGACGGAAATATACTGGTTCCGCTTCTTTTGTCCGGCGTTGTAAATATCCATCCGGTCGCCATTATTGTGGCAGTCCTTGTTTTTGGCGGTTTATGGGGTATCTGGGGTCTATTTTTTGCAATTCCTTTAGCAACGCTGGTTCATGCGGTTATTAAAACCTGGTTTATTAAAAAAGTAATTTTTACAAAAAACTCTGAACATTTTAAATAAACGACTTACAGGAAACAAAATGATCTCTAATGGAATTCGAAGTTGCCTTATTTATCATAATTTAAAATTCTTTCGAATAAACGTTATTGGCATATTATTTTTTTCCATACTGATACTCCCGGCATTATCCTTTGCTGAAAATCAGAACAACAAGGATTTAAACACATTTAGTTTTTATCTTGAAAATGATTATTTTGCCCATGAAGATTGCGGATACAGCAATGGTTTAAAACTGACATGGAGTTCAGCAATTAAAGACCAGTACCCCAAAGATGTATGGCCCCATCGATGGCTGTATCCCCTTCTAAAACATGTTCCTTTTGAAAAACACCCTGACAGGAAAAAAAACATTACGTTTTCCTTTGGACAAAACATTTACACGCCTGAAGATATTGAAGCAAAAGATGTCGTGGAAGACGAACGTCCATATGCCGGAATTACCTATATGTCCGTTGGTTTCCACAGTCGTCTGGATCGAAAAATGGATACGGTTGAAGTATCTGTCGGGCTTGTCGGCCCCAGCTCCTATGCAGAAGAATGCCAGAAAGCCGTACACGGGATTTTTGATGATATACAACCCAAAGGCTGGGACAATCAGCTTGATAATGAACCGGTGCTTGAAATTGTGTATGAACACAAAAAAAAGATCATCCAGTCAGGCATCGGATCCGGCTTCGGCAATGACCTGATTCTAAACACCGGTGCCGGTTTCGGCAATGCCCTGATTTACTATAATCTTGGCCTGGCTTACCGCATCGGCTGGAACATGCCCAATGACTTTGGAATGTTCCCTATTCGTTCTGTCAGTTCATTCAACGGATCATTTGATGAAAATGACCCCCGGCACTCAAAACAAAATAAGATCGGCGCCCAGCTGTTTTTTTCTGCTGAAGGAAGAGCTGTGCTTCATAATATCTTCTTAGACGGGAATACCTTTTCAGACAGCCCCAGTGTAAATAAAAAACCGGTCGTGGGCGACTTCATGGCAGGCCTGAACCTTTGCCACGGCTCTGCGCAACTCAGTTTTGCCTATGTTTTCCGCTCAAAAGAATATGAAACGCAATCAAAAGCCCAGAAATTTGCCAGTATTAATTTTTCTATTTCATATTGATTTTATCAATTTTGCTAAAATCACTTGAATTTTAGACAAACAATGCAAAAGCAGAACACTAAAACACTCAAAGGAGGAAACTTATGAAAATTTTTCAGGGAAAAAAACTCTTTTTCATGTTACTGGCAGTATTATTTTTATGTATCAGCACAAACTCATGGGCGAAGACTTACAGTCATATCGTTGCTTTCGGTGACAGTCTGTCCGACCATGGCGGATTATCATCTTATGATCCGACCCTTCCGGAATCATTTACAAACAACGAGGCTACTCCCTATGGCGGCGATGTCTGGTTAGATTATTTAAAAGACCAATGGGGTGCAGCAATCGATAATAATGCCATTGGCGGTGCCATGACAATTGGTCACGAGGATTCTGATATTCAGGCCATGATCGATGCTTCCGTTCTGCCGGATCTGGGCTTGACCGGCCAGATCACCACCTATCTATCCTCTTCACCAACGTATGATGTGGATAAAACCCTATTTGCAATTTGGATCGGTGGTAATGACTGCCTGGAATTTTTCAGAGGAGAATATTATACAGCAGATCCGACTGCTTTAATCGCTGATTCAATCGGTCGCATTATTACACAAATCGGGACTCTCTATGCGGACGGTGCCAGAAATTTTCTGGTTCTCAATCTGCCGGCACTTGCAAAAACACCGGCTTTTAATACCAAGGACACAACAACCCAGGCAAACGTTTCAGGAGTCGTAAACAGTTTTAATGCTGCGCTTGCCAGTGCTTTATCAGACTTTGCCTCATCTCATACAGATGCCAAAATCTATGATATTGATGCATTCGCAAAAATGAACGAAATTATTGCAGACGGCATATTTGAAAATTCAACCGACACCTATCTTAACGTTGAAGACTGCGATTGGGTTTTCCCAAATGTTAATGGAACTTATGACCAGTTTCTATTTTTTGACTGTATCCATCCAACAACTGATGCCCATCAACTGGTTGCCAGTGAAGTAGCTGATAAATTATCGGATGATGACGATGATGACAGCTGCTTCATTTCTACGGTAACTGCAAAATCGTCCAACAATCAGTATGCGTTTATATCCTTTATTTTTCTTGCCACCGGATTTGCCGGATTTCTTATGAAAAAAGATTAATTCAATATTTATCTGTTCTTTCAGGGGCGAGTGTATTTTTAACACTCGCCCCTTTGTTGACTTAATGGACATCTGAATATGGTTTACGAAAAAATAGAAACTGTTCGTTACGCGGAAACCGGTATAAACGGAAAAATAAAGCCGGTAAGCATATTAAATTACTTTCAGGATATTGCCAGCGAGCATACAGGGGTTCTCGGCGTATCCGCGTTTGATCTGTTTCCCCAAAACCTTGCATGGGTTGTGTTTCGCTACCAAATCCAGATCTCAGACTATCCCCGCTGGAAAGATCAGCTGCATATCCGCACCTGGCGGTCTCCGGTCAATAACTTATATGATCTCAGGCAATATGAAATCTATGATGACAAGGACAATCTATTAATTTCATCCAAAAGTTCATGGATTCTTACCAGCATATCAAGCAAAAGACCGGTCCGGTTGAATAAAAATCTTCCTCCTGAACTGATGGAAGACAAAGACCAGGTAGCAAACGACCTGATTGCCCTTCCTGCAATTACCCGCCATGACATTACAAAATCTTTTAATATCAGAATGCATGATCTTGATTTTAACCGCCATGTTAACAATTCAGTGTATGTCGTTTGGGCAATTGAAAGCATTTCCGAAGACATCATCACCTCACACCGCCCCAAAGAAATCATTGTCAATTATCTTGGTGAATCTCTTTATGGTGACAGCGTTACATCGCATACGCAGGAAATCGAAACCAATCCGTCACATACATTTTTGCACTCAATTATCAGCAATCATTCTCAACAGGAGATTACCCGCGTAAAAACGGTTTGGGATTGTTTTGATTAATATTGAACTATTTTTCAAAATAAAGTTTTTCAAAATTCGTCACCAGACTTTTAAGCTTTTCAACATGACTTAAATCTGTTGTCTG
>JAQIBZ010000073.1 GCA_027858815.1 Desulfobacteraceae bacterium | reverse complement strand
CGAGATCCGACATGGCAATAAAAAATCAAATCCTTGTCAAGTGGTAAGCCTGAAAATGATTTGAGCAATTGTTGTAAAGGAGTCAGCTGTGCGCCAGGGATATGATTGGTTTCATATTCAACCGGCTGGCGCACATCAACAATCATGTATTCCTTCTCCTGATGACTATTAATATACTGCTTTACCTTATCCGAGTTAACTAATTCGAATCCATATGTTTTCAACTTTTTCACCTATGATAAAAATTAGCGACCCACAAAAACCGTTATGATCAAAAGCAGACAATTTTAAAGCGATAGCCCTTCCTGTATAACATCAAAACTTCAACCTTCTACCTTACACCTTCTACCTGTTTATCTAATAATGCTGATCGGCATAATCAACCCATCCGCCGGATTCCACTAGCGCACGGTCAAAAGCTGAAATAAAAAAAGATATCACCGATTCTTTACCGTCTGCTTTTATGATAAATTGGCTATTCTTAAAATCCGTTTCAATCATCGTCGGCTTATCTGAAAATTCGGTAAACAGCCGGTCAATTTCTTCTGCTGAAAGATTGACTGCCATCATGCCGCAGTTAAACATATTCTGCCGGAAGATCCGTGCATAACTTTCCCCAATCACCAGATTAATACCATTGACTTCAAGGGCCCAGGGCGCATGTTCCCGTGAAGATCCGCAGCCGAAATTCGACCGGGTAATAATAATGCTTTTGCCGCTGATATCCTTTTCAGGATCAAACCCTTCAAATTTGAGGTCTTCCAGCAAGTAAGGTTTTAAGGCATCTTTTGTAATTTCTGTTAAATACCGGGCCGGTATGATTTCATCCGTGTTGATATCTGCACGATCCAAAAAAAGAACTTGTCCGTTAAAATTCTTCATAATATTTTTTCCCTAAGCTTTGTACAGTTTTGAATTTGTGATAACACCGGTAATTGAAGTTGCGGCGGCTGTTGCAGGACTCATGAGATGTACCATCCCCCCCTTGCCCATTCGTCCGAAAAAATTCCGGTTGGTCGTGGATGCACAGACTTCACCTTCTGCAATAACGCCGTTGCTCATACCCAGGCACGCACCGCAGGTCGGATTGGTAACACAGAATCCCGCATCCATGAATATCTTAATGATGCCTTCCTCCAGTGCCATGTTGAAAATCTTCGGTGTTGCCGGAGAAACAATCCCCCGGACGGAATCACTGATTGTCTGCCCATCTAATATCTGAGCTGCCACGCGAAGATCTTCAATTCGGCCATTGGTGCAGGAACCGATATACACCTGATCAACCGGCGTACCGTCCATTTCACTGACCGGCTTCACCGTGTCCGGCTTGTACCCGTAAGTTACCTGGGGAGAAAGGCTGCTGGCATCAATGGTGATCACTTCATCATATACGGCATCCGCATCAGGGCAATATTCCTGAAATGCCGTCAAAGCCGCTTGTTTGGATTCATATTCCTCAGAAATAAACGGCCATAAATAATCCACTGTAGTCATATCCGGGTAGCAAATTCCGCTGGTACCACCGGCCTCAATTGCCATATTGCAAAGTGTCATTCGGGCTTCCATGCTCATTTGCTCAACCACAGATCCGGCAAATTCAATGACTTTGTTGGTTGCGCCGTCCACTCCCAGCTGACCGATAATGGAAAGGATCAAATCTTTAGCATATACTCCTTGAGGCAGCATTCCGGTGATTTCAATTTTGATGGTTTTAGGATAGTGGAATGCGCATACCCCTTTTAAGATCCCTACCTCAAGATCAGTCGTACCGACACCCGCTGCAAAAGCACCAAAAGCGCCATGGGTACAGGTATGGGAATCGCCCATAATGATGGTATACCCGGGACGAACAAATCCTTTTTCAGGAAAAATAGCATGACAAACACCGTTTCTGCCGATATCAAAGAAATCCTTAATATCGTTTCGCTTGGCCCAATCACGGATAATTTTACCCTGTAACGCCGTCTTGGAATCTTTTGCCGGCGTCACATGGTCAATGACTGCTTTTATTTTCGCAGAATCATAAACCCGGTCTTTACCGCGACTCACCAGGTCATTCACTGCCACGGGAGTTGTAATTTCATGGCAGAAAACCGAATCCAGCTTTATGACATGAATATCACCATACGGATTGTCAACATGGTGCGCATCAAAAATTTTTTCAGCAACCGTTTTACCCATCATTTCTCCTTACAAATCATTTATTTATTCCCAACCGCCGATCAGGTGAAGGTGCAGATGGAATACTTCCTGTCCACCCCCTTTTTCCACATTAAAAAATATACGGTACCCGGATTTATTGACAGCCATCTTTTCAGCCATATTTTTTGCTGCCATAATTAAATCACTGACAATCGATGTATCCGAATCATCCAGATCATTAATACTGCGGATATGTTTTTTCGGAACAAGCAGCAGATGAATGGGAGCCAAAGGGTTAATATCCTTAAAAACCACCAAATGATCATCTTCATACAAGAACTCTGTCGGAATTTCATGATTAATTATTTTACAAAAGATACAGTCTTCATTTCCCATAGTGCCCTCATTCTCCCACTTTAAATTTGGCCTTGATCATCGTTTTGGCCATTGTAGGGGAGGGCTTTATGCCCTCCCGTTTCGGGCGGGGATAAACCCCGCCCCTACAAGACCGAGATTTTTAAAAATGGCCGAAACGATGATCAAGGCCTAAAATTTGATGTCTTTTTAAAAAAAATATTCGGTGTTGGCCTGCATTTTTCGTCACTGTAAAGCGGGCTGGAATCTACCGCCTGAACTATCCGTGCTTAACAACCAGAATGGATGTTTTATCCAGTGAACGAACAAGCTTTACACTGATATCACCCATAATAAACTCTTCGGATTTTGACATTTTTTTACGACCGATCACCACCATATCATATTGACCTTTTTGAAAAAAATCGATGATACCTTCCGTAACTGATGGATACGGCTCTGTCAATAGCTGAACCGTCACCTGATCGGGCTTAAATCCTTTTTCGAAAATCAGGCGCTGCTTTGCGTTTTCAAGCAATGCGTTAAATTTAGCAGGTTGTTCATCCATGAATTTTTTTCCCATCAGTTCTTCTCCGGATGTCGGTTTGCGAAAAACATGAATTAAGGAGATATGACATCCAACAGGGTCCAGGGACATATTTATTAAAAAATCGACAACCGTACGGGAAGCAATTGAATCGTTTAATGGAATGAGCAAAGAATTCGCCAAAGCAAGCCCCCTTCCTTTTTCCAATATATTACGTTCTTAAAAGTAGATATGCCTGTTTATACATGCTCTATCGGCAATACCCCCGCAACAGACGGGGCGGCAAGCGTTCAAATGCCATATTAACCTGGTCAACAAAATTTTTCAGTCCGTTATTCTCAATCACAAGCCCAAGCTGATTTCCGAGAACACACAAAGAATCCACATCTGACTCATGAAGAGTCAGTACCTGATTGTGATAAATCCGGATAACACCGATAACAGAAGTCCGGTATTTAATGGGAATCCCCATCATAGAGACAAAACCTTCGATTTTTGCGGCCTCAGGATATTGAATACGGTCATCATTTAACATATCTGCGATCAGTTCCACTTTTCCGGTTCCTATCGAACAGTATTTATCATCAACAAACAGTGGTCCTTTGCTCAGATATTCATCGCTGATTCCATGGCTGCTGACCCGAAAGAGCTGCTGTTCAATCTGATCCAGAACCAAAAGGCTGCAGCCTCTGACCTTAAACGTCCGGCAAACACCTTCAGAAAGATGGCTGACCAGAAGATTAAAATCTTCATACGTTGAAATGGCATTACTGATGGCTTTAAATTGCTTAAGATAAAATTTCCGTTCAGGTTTCTGTGTCATGGTATCTCCTTTTCCCATAGCCTAACCCGGATAAACCGGAAAAGTTAAAAGTGAACTAAAGTTTGAAGTGAGCTAAAGTCATGATTAATGCCTTCGGCATTTTCAATTTTTATGATAAAAATGATCGCGCGTTTCGCGCAGTCCTAAACTTTAGGCACTTTAGTTCACTTTAGTCACTTCACACTTTTTGAATTTTTAAAATT
>JAQIBZ010000006.1 GCA_027858815.1 Desulfobacteraceae bacterium | reverse complement strand
GCCTTGATCATCGTTTCGGCCAAAGCAGGTTTGTCATTCCCGAATGTTTCTATCGGGAATCCAGTTATGTGCTATTCCGAACATAGATTCCGGCTAAGCTTGTCCTCGAATGTTTCTATCGGGGAAACATGCCGGAATGACATTGTGCTGGCCGAAACGATGACTAAAGCCAGTAAATCATATTAGCATATGCACCATTTCAGAGACGGTTAACTTTGACAAACTCGTAAAAAGTCAGATTCCGATGGCAAAGAAAAAAGCTCCACCAATCTTAAAATTGGCGAGGCGCGCAAATTTTGAGTGATGATTTGTACTTAGCGTACCATGAAGAAACGAAGAATGAAGCGCAACAAAGAATTTGGACTTTTTACGAAGCCATCAACTTTCAGGCGGTGCGTAAAGCGCACCCGACTTGAACGAAATGGATAACCAAGTAAGAAAAATATATTATGAAAAAAAAATTATCACTGGCCTATTCCACTTGCCCTAATGATACCTATATATTCTACGCACTCGCCCATGGGAAAATCGATCTTGGCGGTTTGTCTTTCGACATCGTATTAAATGATGTGGAGCATCTTAATCAGGAGGCAAAAAAAGGGATTATTGATATATCAAAACTTTCTTTTGCCGCCATCGGCCATCTGACGGAAACTTATGGACTGCTTCGAAGTGGTGCCGCTTTAGGCCGGGGTTGCGGGCCTTTGATTGTGGCGCGGAAAGATACAACCTTGAACAATTTGAAGTCTGGTAAAATAGCCGTTCCCGGATTATGGACCACGGCAAATTTACTGTTATCTCTTTTTATGGACAAAAATCCGAACGTGGTTCCCATGACGTTTGATAAAATTCTGCCGGCTGTATCTTCCGGTGAATTTGATGGTGGTATCATCATTCACGAAGGACGATTTACATATCAAAACTTTAATCTGGAATGTCTGGCTGATTTGGGAGAATGGTGGGAGTCCGAGACAAGTCTGCCTATTCCCTTAGGCTGCATTGCCATGCGCAGGAATATCTCTCCGGAGATTATATGCAAGGTTCAATCACAGATACGCAAAAGCATTGAATTCGCTCATTTAAATACATCTCGAACAGACCATTATGTCCAGACACACGCTCAGGAACTATCCAAAGATGTTGTTCGACAACACATCAACCTGTATGTCAATGAGTTCTCATTAGATATAGGCAAGGAAGGAGAAAAGGCCATTGAAACCCTTTTTGTAAAAGCAAGAGAAAAAGGGATTTTGCCAAACAGTGATAAAAGCCTGTTTGCATGTGAGGACAACAAAAAACTTTAAGTGCTCATAGCCTGGTGTGTTTCGGCAGGATTAAAAAAAATCAGTTCCGGTTTTTTATTGATAATCTCTTCACAATACAATCGGTCAAAAAACACCTTCAGGCATTCAAGTTCCGGCGCACTCATATTGTAATACATACTGCTAAAATATTTGGCCGACAGATCCGGATCAATACCGATCTTGTCCGCGGACTGCCGGGCAATATCCGAAATATTGCGCATCCCTTCTTTTTTTGAATTTTTGAACATTTCAAGGATTAGTGAAACCCTTTGCGGGTATTTGCGTGCATAGGATTTCCTGACCGCCCAGACACCAAAAACAAACGGCAGACCCGTCAATTGATTCCACATTTCACAAAGATCCCATACATGTTCAAAATGGTTCTCCCATTTGTGTTTTAACGCCGCGTCTCCAATAACCAGACCGGCTCCGGTAAAGTCAGCTAAGTCATCAGGTGATTTGACTTTGCCTGTTTTAAATGCTGGAGAAATGTTTTTTAAGGAAAAAATTAGTTTGACCAGATCAACGGCAGTAGCGGATTCCTCTGTCAGTAAAACGGTCTGACCCTGTAATTTTTCAAAAGGCTCATTGCTTACCAGAAGCACACTCAGCACTTTACCAAAACAGGCAATTGAAAGGTCCGGCAGCAGCAACCACTGATCTGAATACCTGGCAAATGCCGATGTTGAAACAGAACTGATATCCAGCTCTTTGTCTGCAAGCATTTTGTTTAAAACAGAAGGCGGTTGGCTGATGATCTGAACACCGTTAGGAACCGGTTCATGATCAAATTGATAATACACCGGGTCCACATTGATATAACTGATACGGCCAATTTTTATGTCCTGATTATCATCATCAGTTCCTTGATGACTTTTGCTCATGGAAAAAAAATCCTAACTCGCTTAATATAAAGTTTTGATTTCTCTGGAAAAATCTTTAGCAACAATAGATTCCAAAATATGGTTTACAGTATGTTCATTAATCGGCAAATAAATCATTCTTGCCCTTCTGCCAGGTGTCAGACGGCCAAAATGTTTTTCAAAACCCAGAGCAACAACGCCGTTGACAGTTGCCATGGAGACAATCTCCGTTGGTGAAATGTCTGAAAAGGATTTTGATAAAAACTGCATCTCGTCAAATATACTCAATGAATCATTACTTGCCAGACTGTCGGTGCCAAGGCATAATTTCAGACCTGATTTAACCATCAATGGTACATCCGGAAGATGCCGGTGTAATACCTGATTACTTCTTGGACAAATGCAAACATGAACGTGCCTGTCCGCTAAAAGCCGAATATCATTATTGTCGGCAAACACCAGATGAACTGCCAGTGTATTCGCATCTAAAAGTCCCATTTGATCCGCATACTTTACAGGACCGGCACCGGTTAATTTTATAGCTGACGTATCAACTTTTCGATCATTAAGAAAATCTGCCCATTGCCCTTTTCCCGTGGCAATAAATTCAACTTCTTCTTTTGATTCAGCCAGATGAAGACTAAAAGGTAAACAGGATTTGTCCGTAACAGACTTTAATTGAACCAGTAAATCAGAAGCAGTGGTATGGGGAGCGTGTCCGGCAACAGAAACAATTTTATCCTCACTGATTTTTTCACACTCAAAGGAAGCACTCGTATCAACGCCCAGATATTCCCTGAACCAGACACCGGATATTTTGGAATTTAAAAAAGGCTGACGACTTAACCCCAGGCTGGCAATCTCGCCGGCAATCAGTGATCCGGATTCAGCAAGTTCACTGATACCATCATAGATACCGGAAAAAAGTTTTTTTTCACCAGCTTCATTTCTTTTTTCAATTACGGATTGGACCCAGGCAATAAAACCGGAATTGGTATTTGTTTTATTTTTTAATGCGGACAACTCAAGGTGGGTATGGGCATTTACCAGGCCCGGCATCAGCACGCCGGAGCCATGGTCAATAATCTTATCGCTTAAGCCACACCCCCTGCCCTGCCCGACGTCAACGATTTTACCGGATTCAGTCTTTACAAACCCGTTTTCAATAATGTTTTCCGGATCTATCAGAACCCAGCCGGCTCGATGGGTTATTGAAAGTGGTTCCACATTATTTTTTTTCAATGACATTGTAAAAACAATCCCGCTGACAGGCAGCATAACCGGCAGTTTCAATCAGACGGACGATTTCAGATCTGGCTAATCGAAATTTTACACCAGCTGCAGCCACAACATTTTCTTCAATCATCGTACTGCCGAAATCATTGGCACCAAATGCCAGCCCCAGCTGGGCAATTTTAGCTCCCTGAGTTACCCATGACACCTGAATGTTCGGAATATTATCCAGGACCAGCCTGGAAATTGCCAGAACCTGTAAATATTCAACTGCCGTTGCCGGCCGGACATCAATTTTGGTGTTATCCGGTTGAAAGGTCCAGGGAATAAAAGCGGTAAATCCCCCTGTTTCATCCTGAAGTTTTCTCAGCTTTAATAAATGTTCGATCATATGTTTTTTTTCTTCGATATGACCAAACATCATGGTGGCCGTTGTTTTTAAATTTAAAAGATGAGCGGTTTTCATGACTTCCAGCCATTTATCTACAGAACATTTGTTTGGAGAGATTTTACCACGGATTTCATCAACCAGGATTTCAGCGCCGCCGCCGGGGATGGAATCCAGTCCAGCTTCGATTAACGTTTCAAGAACTTTTTTGATGGATAATGATGACAGATCAGCCAGAAAAACAATCTCTGTTGGTGAAAACCCGTGAATATGAATTTTAAATTTATTTTTAATATGATGCAGCAGGTTAATGTAATAATTCAAATCAAGGTCAGGGTTCATGCCGCCCTGCAAAAGAATCTGCGTACCGCCAAGCGCTATTGTTTCTTCAATTTTTCTGTCTAAATCAGAGGTTTTAATCACATAACCGTCCGAATGTTCCGGAGGCCGGAAAAAAGCACAAAACTTACATCCGGACACACACACGTTCGTATAGTTAATATTCCGATCAGATACAAATGTGACAACCGGGTCGGGATGAAGAGCTCTTCGGCGATGTCCTGCAAGATCGGCAAGCAGCAGCAGTTCTGCCTGATCAAATAAGACCATTGCATCATCAGAATTCAATCGCTGATTATGTAAAACTTTTTCTTTTATACTTTCAATGTCTGTCATGATATAATCTCATTATAAAAGGAATCCCTTTCTACAGGTTCCCACCCAGCAGCCTGAATCATCCCACGGATTTTTTGACGGGTCAGGCCTTTTGAAGATGTGGCACCGGCCATATGGGTAATTTTTTCTTCGATAATGGTTCCATCCAAATCATCTGCACCAAATGACAACGCTGTCTGGGCCAGCTTTTCTCCGATCATTACCCAGTAAGCCTTGATATGATCAAAATTGTCCAGCATCAAACGGGCAATGGCAATATTCTTTAAATCATCAAAAGCAGTTGTTGATGGGATTTCAGACATTAGCGTATTTTTAGAATGAAATGCCAGAGGGATAAAAGCGGTAAATCCCCTGGTTTTATCCTGCAGGGCGCGAAGACGAATAAAATGATTAGCCCGTTCTTCAAGGGTTTCAATATGACCATAGAGCATAGTGGCATTAGAAGTCAGGCCGGCTGCATGAATTTTGGAAACTACTTCCAGCCACCGTTCATGACCGATTTTCCTGGGAAACAATTTATCACGCACCCGGGCACTTAAAACTTCTGCTCCGCCGCCGGGTAACATTTCCAAGCCTGCTGATTTTAATGTATGGATGGTATCTTCAAGAGACAATCCGGAAATACCCGCCAGATGATCAATTTCAACAGCTGTAAACGCCTTGATGGTCACGTTGGGGCGGATTTCCTTGATTGTCTTAAGTAAACCCAGATAATAATCGAACGGCAGTTCCGGGTTAATCCCGCCCACCATATGGATTTCAGTGATGGGCTCAGCAATTCTGTCTGATAATTTTTTGCGGACATCATCAATGGATAATGTAAAAGATTCGGGTTGTCCCTTCCTTCGTGAATAGGCGCAAAACCGGCAATGATTGATACAGACATTGGTATAGTTGAGATGCTGGTTATAAACAAAAAAAGCTTTTTTACCGTGACGTTTGCGGCGCACAAAATCTGCCAAATGCCCTATTCCAATGATATCATAGCTTTTATAAAGCATCAGGGCATCATCTGCATCAAGCCGGATATCGTTTAAGACCTTTTCTTTGATGCCTGTTAGCTGATTGTCTGTAATAATGAGTTCCATTTTTCTGCCATTGCTTGATGGCTTCGTAAAAAGTCCAACTTCAAATTTAACTTTGGGTTGCACTGCATTTATCGTTTCTTCATAGTACGAAAAGTACGAATCATCACTCAAAATTTGCGCGCCTTGAATGTGGAGCTTTTTTCTTTGCCATCTAAATTTAATTTTTTACATGGGTTTACTTAATCTACTATTTATTAACACCGGACAAAATGACCAGGTGGTCATAAATTAATGCATTCTATTTCTGAATGCAAGATTTTTATCAATAACTGGACACGCAAACGTGATTCTGTTAATTGAACAAATTTGATGGCGTCGTAAAAAGTCCCATCTACTGCGTTGTAGCAATTTTTCAGACACTCAAGATACTACATGTATGATTTCGAGTCTGAAAAATCACTACGCCTTGCCATATTTTATGGTATTGGTGGAACTTTTAACTTAGCCATCCCGCTACTTTTTACGGGATCATCAAATTTAAATGAATACCATTATAGCAGAATCAAAAAATTTAAATGAGAAAAAAATGATCAAAATAGGACAATAAATATGAATATCATTACACATCAGGAAATTGATCAAAAGCTATGCGGAAACCCGATTACTATTGAACCTGATTTCAGCTGTATTGAACTAAAAACAGATAAGTCAATGATGGTCGACAAACAAGGCCTGGTCCACGGCGGGTTTATATTCGGTCTTGCCGATTATGCGGCAATGCTGGCTGTTAATGATCCGAATGTGGTTCTTGGCAGCGCAGATGTAAAATTCTTAATGCCGGTAAAGGTAGGAGAAATTGTTGTAGCAGAGGCAAATACAACTTCAAAAAAAGGGAAAAAATATATTGTAACCGTAGTCGTCCATCGAAAAGATGAAGCTGTTTTTTCAGGCGAATTTACCTGTTTTGTTCTGGATAAACATGTTCTTTTGTAGGTTAATAAATTATGAACCAAATTCATAAACAGATCGACCAATATATCAATTATCTGATTGTAGAAAAAGGGTTGGCAGATGCTACCATTGAATCATACTCAGGTGATCTTAAAAGATTTATCACTTTTTTGAAATCATGCAGAATTAATCCGGTTCAAAAAACTGATACAACGGTGATCTTAAAATACCTGATCTACCTCAGAGATGAAGGTTTATCTGCCCGTTCCCGTGCTCGCCACCTGGTGACGCTTAGGGGCTTTTTTAAATTTATGATCCAGGAAAAAATTTTAAAAAAAGATCCCACAAGAATTGTTGATCTGCCCAAAACAGGCATCAAGCTACCGGATGTTTTATCTATTGAAGAAATTGTAACAATACTGAATACCCCGGACACCAGCAAACCCAGAGGTGTTAGAGATGCCGCTATGATCGAGCTGTTATATGCCGCCGGGCTAAGGGTCAGTGAACTCATTCATGTTAAACTTCAGGATATTAATCTGGAAATGGGGTTTGTCCGGACTTTTGGAAAAGGGTCTAAGGAACGTATTGTCCCTATTGGCAACGAAGCCAAAGAAAAAATAAATGACTATCTGACCCATGCACGCTTTATTCTGTTAAAAAATAATGTGAGTAGATTTCTGTTTGTTGCCAGGGCAGGCAAACCAATGACGCGTCAGGGTTTTTGGAAACTTTTAAAGAAATATGCCATACAGACCGGAATCGGCAAGAAGATTACACCGCATTCGTTCCGGCATTCATTTGCCAGCCATTTGCTGGAAGGCGGCGCAGATTTAAGAGCAGTGCAGATGATGCTGGGACATGTAGATATTTCGACAACACAGATCTATACTCATGTTGCCAGAGATCATTTAAAGAAGCTTCATGAACAGTTTCATCCGAGAGGATAATGGGGGAGGATAATGAGGGTAAACCGGAATTAAATTCTTTTGAAGGGGAAAATTTAATAGATCTCGATTACAATTTATCCGGAACGACAAATCCCTTCAGAAAATCATCAAAACTGACACCAAAACCGGAATCCGTAATTCTTGCTATTTCGCCGGTGATCTTGATGTGAATTTTCTCATCAGGATGATCAAATGTCAGGGTAACGGGTTTACCGGTACTCAACTTTTGTAACGTATCCTGCGGGCATTCAACAAATAGCCCCCCGGAACTGATATTATTGATAAATCCGTTACAGGCATGTCCGTTGGCCATATACTGAACGTTCATAAGATAATCTTTGCGATCGTGCTTTCTTGAGTTTGCGCCCTTGGTTTCAATTAAATTAGCCATCAGCCGGCGTCTCTGATCAAACGGCATCTTAAGGATAATACCAATTATTTTGGTAGTGACGGCAGAAATGGAAATTTCATTTTTAAATGATTCCATCATTTTATCCTCTTAAGATTAGCTTACGATAATTCATCATTAGTTAAAAATTCATTTATCAGACTAAAAAAACATAAAAAAAGATACGACCAAAGTCAAATCATTATTCGTCAGACGTATAAATTAATAAAATATCACATATTAGCCTGTAGAAACATCATATTCGGAATAGCACATAACTGGATTCCCGATAGAAACATTTCGGGAATGACAAACCTGCTTTGGCCGAAACGATGATCAAGGCCAAATAATAGATAGCGACTGTTTGAACGGTAATCCTTTCAACTAAGAATTCTTTGTCATTATCGAGGGAGGCACGACCGAAGCAATCTCCTTAAAGGCGGGAGATTACTTCGTCGTTCGTTTTTCACTTCTCGTAATGACAACTTAGATAAAAGGGTTTTAATTTATCCGGTAAATAAAATAATGAAGGGCGTAAATAATGAACGATTTTAAAGCTTCCGGCAATCCTGAACGCTGGCGGGAGTATGACCAAAAACATATATGGCATCCCTATACTTCCATGCGCCATCCTTTGCCGGCATACACAGTCAGTAGTGCTGACGGGGTGTTTTTAACACTGGATGACGGAAGGCGTCTGATTGATGGTATGTCTTCCTGGTGGACCGCGATTCACGGGTATAATCATCCGCGTTTAAATGCCGCCATTGAAGAACAGTTGAAATCAATGGCCCATGTAATGTTCGGCGGATTAACCCATCAGCCGGCAATTGCTCTGGCAGAACGTCTGGTCGAACTAACGGCCAGGCCGCTTCAGCATGTATTTTTCTGCGACTCAGGGTCTGTTTCTGTTGAAGTGGCAATTAAGATGGCGATTCAATACTGGTTTGCGCAAGGAAGAACAAACAAGCAGCGACTGCTAACGATAAGGGGAGGGTACCACGGGGATACATTCGGTGCCATGGGCGTTTGTGATCCGGTTAACGGGATGCACCAGATGTTTAGCGGTGTGCTGCCGCAACACTTGTTCGCACCAAAACCACACCGTGATGACGGAACCTGGGATGATGCCTGGATAAAGGATTTTAAGGATCTTCTTGAAAATCATCGTGATGAAATTGCCGCAGTGATCATAGAGCCCATTGTCCAGGGTGCCGGCGGAATGAATATTTACCATGCGGAATATCTCAGAAAATTTCGACAGCTTTGCGACGAAAATGATGTGCTGCTGATTTTTGATGAGATTGCCACCGGCTTTGGCAGGACAGGTAAACTATTTGCCTATGAGCATGCGGAAGTCGTTCCGGATATTTTATGCCTGGGCAAAGCCATGACCGGGGGATACATGACTCTTGCAGCCACCCTTACTTCTACAAAAGTGGCCGAAGGGATTTCCGCAGACGGACAAGGCGTTTTAATGCATGGCCCCACGTTTATGGCAAATCCATTGGCTTGCCGGGTGGGGGTGGAAAGTATTGATTTGCTGCTGGAAAGTCCATGGCAAGAGCGGGTAAGTAACATTGAGCTGCAGTTGAAAAAGGAACTTGAAGCTTGCCGTAATTTGTCGGTGGTTGAGGATGTTCGTTGCATCGGGGCCATCGGAGTGGTGGAAACGACAATTCCGGTTGAAATGCCCTGGATGCAGGAGCGGTTTGTGGAAAACGGGGTATGGATCCGGCCCTTCGGCAGGCTGGTCTATATTATGCCACCGTATATTATTACCCCCGAGCAGCTGTCTAAATTAACCGGTACAATGTATAAGGTGCTGGCGGAGTGGAGTGAGCGGGTTGGATAACTGAAAAAAAAGCCCGGTGGAGACTATCCACCGGGCTTTAATTTTATCAGTTGATCAAAAATTCAAAAAAGAATTTTTTAGAACAGACCGGAAACTTTACCGTTTGTCGGATCAACATCGATTCTTCTGAAAGCCGGGTTAGA
>JAQIBZ010000626.1 GCA_027858815.1 Desulfobacteraceae bacterium | reverse complement strand
CACCACGGCCATCATTCGAGTGGAAGAGCTTAGCAGGCTCTTTAGCTGTTTGATATTGTGTGAAATAGACTTTAAATCAACTTCCGCCCATACATCCTGTAGTGACAATACGACTCCTTCATTTGTTTATAAATTTCGATCCAGACTCCGGTATTGAACAGCTTCGGCAATATGATCCGAACCGATAGTTTCATCCCCTTGAAGATCTGCAATGGTCCGGGCAATTTTTAACACCCGATTATAAGCGCGGGCAGACAGGTGCAGTTTATCCACCGCTACTTCCAGCAAACGCGCCGAAGCCGAATCAATAGGGCAAAACTTCTTTAAATGACGATTTTTCATTTGCGCGTTGGTAAGAATCCTTTCATGAACAAACCGCCGGGCCTGATGTTTTCTAGCTTTTATCACCCGCTGGCGAATGCTTGCTGAAGATTCTTCAGCAACCGCGTTTCGTAAATCCTTAAAAGCAACCGGCGGAACATCTATATGGATATCAATCCGGTCCAGCAACGGCCCGGAAATTTTGTTTCTATATTTTTCTATCTGCGTCAATGAACATCTGCAAGCCTTTTCAGGATGCGTATGGTAGCCGCAAGGACAAGGATTGAGGGCCGCAATAAGCATAAATCCGGAAGGATATGTCAGCGACATTGCTGCCCGGGATATGGTCACCCGCCGGTCCTCCAAAGGCTGACGAAGGGCTTCTAAAACCGGTTTTTTAAATTCCGCCAGCTCGTCTAAAAAAAGGACGCCGTTATGCGCCAGGCTGATCTCACCCGGCCGCGGAATGTTCCCTCCGCCGATCATACCCGCATCAGATATGGTATGGTGGGGTGAACGAAAAGGTCTTTGGGTGACCAGGGCCTGATCTTTTTCAAGAAGTCCGGCAACACTAAAAATTTTCGTGGTTTCAATGGCCTCTTCAAAAGACATTTCCGGCACAATGCCTGCAAAACGTTTGGCCATCATTGTTTTTCCGGAGCCCGGAGGCCCGATCATGACCAGGTTATGAGCACCGGCAGCCGCAATTTCCAAAGCCCGCTTGACATGTTGCTGGCCGGCAACTTCTGAAAAATCAGATTCCGACAAATAATTATCATTAAACACATTGCTTAAATCAAACAATTCCGGCTGGATGTCCTTTTCACCGCGAACATAATCAACAGCTTCGGCAAGTGTCTTTACGCCTACCACCGATATGCCTTCCACCACCGACGCTTCCCGACGATTATCATACGGTACCAGAATAGAATGATAACCCAGCCGTTTTGCTTCAATGGCCATGGGAAGAGACCCGGTGACCGGCTTAATCCGGCCGTCTAACGACAGCTCCCCGATCATCAGGAATTTATCGACTTCTGTTTCCGGTAAAATCCCGATTGCCGTAAGAATCCCCATGGCAATGGGCAGATCAAAACCGGTGCCATCCTTTTTAATATTTGCCGGTGCCAGGTTGACTGTAATCCGATCATCCGGAAACTTGTAACCGGAATTATGAATGGCTGCTTTTACACGCTCCTTGCTTTCCCGAACGGAAACCTCCGCAAGCCCTACAGTGGTGAACGCAGGAAGCCCTTTGGAAATATCCACTTCAACTTCCATTAGATACGCATCAATTCCAACAACCGCACTGGTTAAAACTCTGGAAAGCAAAGATCCCTCTCAATGTTTATGACGATTGCCCATCTTACCGCATCTACGGCGTCAGATGCCATACCGCTTAGAGCACTATAGCTTAAACAGCATCTTCCTTGTAGCCATTTTATATTTGGGTCAACCTCAACAATCGTTCAATTCGGATAATAATAAAAAATTTTTTTCATCGATTTTAAAATATGGAATATAACAAAGCCAGTTTCTAAGAACAATGCATAAAAATTAAAATATCATGAGCAGATTGCATTTTTTAATCTGATCCGCTATATGTATTCATTAATATAAAACATAAAGGATGATACAACCCAATATGGTAATGGCATACAATCAGCGGACCTTGAAAAAACCGGTACATTTTACCGGCGTGGGGGTCCATTCAGGAAAAACAGTCAACCTGACAATCAATCCGGCACCGCCGAACTACGGCATTAATTTCAAACGTGTCGACCTGCCGGCACACCCTATAATAAAAGCCCATTTTAACCGGGTGGTCGACACCAGCCTGGCCACCGTTATCGGTGAAGATGGAAACGGGTGTATTGTATCTACCATCGAACATGTAATGGCCTGCCTGGCAGGACTGTCCATTGATAATGTAGTGATTGAAATTGACGGTCACGAGACCCCGATCATGGACGGCAGCGCTACCCTGTTCACCCAAAAAATTAAAGAGGCCGGTGTCGTTTCACAGGACGCGCCACGAATGTACTTTGCCATCAAAAAACCCATTATTCTGGAAAAAGACGGAAAATCCGTCAAGCTATACCCGGCCCGGAACTTTAAAATCACCTGCACCATTGAATTCAATCATCCGGCAATCGGGAATCAAACATTTTCCATTGATTTAACTGAAAAGACATTTGAAGAAGAGATAGCCCAAGCCCGGACATTCGGTTTCCTGCATGAGGTGGAATACATGAAATTCTATGGTCTGGCAAAAGGCGGATCCCTTGATAATGCCGTGGTTATTGATGAGAACGGTGTAATGAACGATGGCGGACTCCGGTTTGCCGATGAATTCGTGCGCCATAAAATCCTTGACTGTATCGGCGATTTCTCACTACTGGGAATGCCGATCATCGGACACGCGGTATTGTATAAATCCGGCCATTTGTTCAACCATGAGTTCTTAAAAGAATTCTTTAAACAAAAATCCGCATGGGAAACCACCACCCTTGAAGCATTTGACACCGAAAATCAAGATATCCTGGAATCTAAAAACATTTAATTTCACACGATTGAGACAAACAAACTACAAGGACGAGAATGCAAAAGCATATTAAAATCTACTTTTTACTTTTATGCTTCACCCTGCTGTTCCCATTGCTCGCTTTTGCCATTGATGTACAACTGAGCGGTATCAGGACAACCGAAACGACTGACGATCTGCTGCTTTCTCTCAAAGTCGAAGGCGCGTTTAATGAAAAACTGGAAGAGGCGATATTAAACGGCATTCCGGCGACTTTTTCTTTTTTTATTTACCTAAACCGTGTACGGACGGCCTGGGCGGACGAACAGATCGTTGAACTGAATGTCACCCATACGTTAAAATATCATAACCTGAAGAATCATTATATCATTAAAAAATCCTGGCAGGACAATAAACCGATAATTGCAGAATCATTTGATGAAGCAAAAAAATTGATGTCTGAAATCAGTGGCCTGAAGATAACTCCTTTAAAAAAAATGAAAAAAGGATATCGATACCAGATAATTGCCAAGGCGGAACTGGATAAAGTCAAACTGCCGTTCATCCTTAATTATATTTTATTTTTTGCTTCCCTGTGGGACTTTGAAACCGAATGGCATTCTTATGAATTCGTTTACTAAACGCCTTTCAAAAACCCAGAGTTTTAAGTCCGTTTCCGCCATGCGGAAAAACCGGTATAAAAGCCCTTCCCCAGAAGATGCTCAGGAAAACCGCAGACGCCGAAAACGTGATTTCATTATTATTGGCGTAGTCGTTGCCATCGTAACATTACTGTCATTTTTCACAGTCAAGGCCCTGCATTTTAATAGCGATATCCCGGTATCAAATATGGTATTGATGTTTATCCTTATCAATATCAATATGTTATTGGTAGTCCTGCTCATTTTCCTGGTATTCAGGAACCTGATTAAACTGATTTATGAACGGCGTAAGAAAGTCGAGGGAAGCAAGCTTCGGACAAAACTCGTGGCCACATTCATTGCCCTGACGCTGTTGCCGTCCACTGTTCTTTTCTTTTTTTCCCTTCATTTCATTACATCCAGCATCGAATTCTGGTTTAAAATTCCCATTGACCAATCTCTGGATAATTCGCTGGCTGTCGGCCGGAATCTATACAAACTGGTGGAAGAGAACAATACCTTCTTTCTGGACAAAGCCGCTTACCAAATCACCACCCGCAACCTGCTTACCGTTAAAAACAAAAAGGAACTGGCAAACTATACCCAGGTGGTGCAACGGGCATTTAATTTAAATGTTGTTGAAGTCTACAATAAAGATTTCAAACGGCTGACATCTTCCGTGGACGCAAAACTCGGGGACAAAACATTTGCACCAATCAATGAGGATGATTTCCAAACCGGCATCAAACGAAAAGCAGAGACCTGGTCTGTTTCACAAAATTTTGATGGCGGAGAAGTCATCCGCAATATTTCCGCAATTCCATTCGGCACACAGGCAGACGAAATCAAGGGATTTATTGTCATCAGCGTCCTGCTTCCTCCTGATCTGGTTAGGAATCTGGCATCAATATCAAAAGGATTTGAAGAATACCAGCAGACGAAAATGTTAAAACAACCGGTACAGTTTACCTATTATATTATCCTGACGGTTGTGGCCCTGCTGGTCGTTTTTTGCGCCATCTGGTTTGGCATGTATCTTTCCAAAAGCATTACCATTCCCATCATGGAACTGGCGGAAGGAACAAGGCGCGTTGCCGGCGGCGACCTGACGTATAATATCAATGTGGTTGCCGATGATGAAATCAAAACCCTGGTTGATTCTTTCAACAAAATGACCCGGGACCTGCGTTTCAGCCGGAAGGAGTTAGAACTCTCCGCCAGAGAGCTGTTTGAAAAGAATATTGAAATTGATGAAAGACGGCGGTACATGGAAATTGTTTTAAACAATGTTTCCACCGGTGTTGTTTCTTTAGATGCCAGAGGGCTCATAGCCACCACGAACCATAGCGCCGAAAAAATGCTCGGTATTGACGCTGCTTCCATCACCAAAAAAAGCTATAAGCATATTTTAAAAAGTCAGCATGATGATCTGGCGGATGAAATCTATGACCGATTCTGGAATAAACGGGAAGAAAGCCTGTCCCGATCAGTAAATATGACCATTGCGGGCGTTCCCAAAAGTTTTAATATAAACTTTAATTCATTAAAAGATGATGCCGGGCACCAGATCGGCCTGGTAATGGTTTTTGACGACATGACCGAACTGGAAAAGGCACAGCGAATGGCTGCCTGGCGGGAAGTTGCCCGAAGGATTGCCCATGAAGTCAAAAACCCGCTAACCCCGATCTCTCTGTCCGCCCAACGGCTGAAAAGAAAATACAAACGAATCATCGATGACCCTGTTTTTGAAGAATGCACCCAGACAATTATCGACCACACGGAACTGATCAAAAATCTGATTAATGAGTTTGCCACATTTGCACGGTTTCCTACGGCCAACCCGGAACCATGTGATCTGCCGCCGATCATCCATGAAACCATTGCCCTTTATAAAGAAGGGCACCCGAACATAGAATTTTCCACCCGTATACCGGACAACGTCCCAATATTAAAACTCGACCGACAGCAGATCAAGCAGACCCTGATTAACTTAATTGATAACGCCATTGCTTCCATTCGCACCCAGGGAAAGATTAGTGTAACGATTGAACACCGCACGGATAAACAAATCGTTAAGCTGGTGGTGGCAGATACAGGTTCGGGTGTATCTGATGCGGTCAAGCCCTCTTTGTTTGAACCGGATTTTACCACTAAAAAATCCGGCATGGGCCTGGGCCTGGCTATTGTGAACACCATTATTACGGATCATAAGGGGACGATTCATGTTGAGGATAATGAGCCGCA
>JAQIBZ010000554.1 GCA_027858815.1 Desulfobacteraceae bacterium | reverse complement strand
AACACCTATCGACCCGGACACGGTGATTTTACGTATCAGGCAAAATACGGAATTCGCGACTGGAGAGGGGGAGGGCGGTCATCAGCCAGAGAAACTGTTGGAAGGGTTGCAGCGGGTGCTGTAGCCAATGCGGTTTTAAAAAAAGAAAATATTGAGGTCATTGCTCATACTATTGCTCTCGGCAGTATCAAGGCCGAAACTTTTGATCAGCAAATGATTTCTGGAAATATGTTTTTATGTGCAGATAGCCATGCGGCAGAAAAGATGGAAGAAGAGGTTGAGCGTGTCAGGCAGGAAGGTGATTCTTTGGGTGGTATTGTTGAAATTATTGCAAAGAATGTCCATTCAGGCTTGGGTGACCCGGTATTTGATAAACTGGATGCAGACATAGCAAAAGCGTTGATGAGTATCGGTGCGGTCAAAGGTGTTGAAATCGGTGCAGGATTTTCAGTGGCGAACATGCGTGGGTCACAAAATAATGATCCGATTTCTTCGGAAGGTTTTTTAAGCAATAACGCCGGCGGTATCCTGGCTGGTATATCCAATGGCGATGAAATTGTTGTTCGTGTTGCGGTAAAACCGATACCGTCAATTAGCATCGAACAGAATACCGTTGATGCCCAAAACAAACCCACACGCATTAAAATCAAGGGGCGGCATGATATCTCAGCCATTCCCCGCATCAATGTAGTCTGTGAAGCTATGGTGAACCTGGTGATAGTCGATCATTTGTTAAGGCAGCGGGCGATAAATTAATTTGGATGAGTAATTTATCGCTCTGCATTGCCCAAGACAGGAGGAACCCTTGTATTGCGTAGAAAACCCCAGAGTGGTGTAAACAGGCAACGAGAATCCAGCATTTTCAGGTGTATTCGCAGGCGAACTGGAAGATTCGTAAAAATCAGCAATATTTTTAATTGTTAAACCAATACGATATTTAGATGAAAACCGGTATAAAACTCCAATATTCATGGTTTGGTATTTAATGCCCAGGTCAAAGTTTGCTTGTTCAGAACCCACGGTTCCGCATACGTCTGTGTTTCATTTAAGAAAAATATAATTAAAAAAAAATTTTATCGATTTTGCTAACGGGTATGTGAGTTCTCGCTCAGGCAAAATTTAATAATAACGTCGATTCTGGTTCGTATACTTTATCCGGTCAATCGTGTCCTGATCAGGAGAAAAGGGGAGATCCGGCTGTTTCGGGTCTTTGAGTGTGTCAATACTCAGATGATCAAAACGTTTGATTTTTTGGTTAAACGCCATAATCATAAGCTTTTCCAGGTTCATCACATCTTCAATATTATATGCCAGAAGCGTGTCTAACGTCTTCTTGTTTTTGTTCTGACAATAATCATTCCATAATAAAACTGCAAAATATCCATCCACGCCATCTAAATCCCCACGAGATATTCCCATTTGTTTTTCGCAGCTTTTCAAGCCACCGGAATATCCCAGACTTTTAAGCACATACCGCAAATCAATGTGGGCTTTGTCGAGTTTGATATTAAAAAATGTTTTGATAATAGGAATATCAAAGGTCTTGCCATTGTAAGTGACAAGCAGTTCATAATTTGAGATATCATCAACAAACTGTGACAGGTTCTGCCCGTTTACATAGTATTTAATCTCGTGGCCGTCATAGAGGGCAATGGTGGTGATATCCGGATCAGTCAATCCGGTTGTTTCAATATCAACATATGCAATACTGTGACGGAAATCATCAAACAAACGCCAAACTTCGGATGAACTCAGCTGTTTTGCAAAATAATTTGCATCGCCGCTTTCAAAATGACGTAAAGAATCAGCCAGTTCATCTTTGATGTATGATGGTAGTTTGATAGATGATCCGTTATCTGAATTCATACTGGATAACAGATCATCCCAGGAAAAAATATTTTTTCTCCAAAAAAATGCTTCCCTTTTCAGGCCGATTTTTTTTAAGTGGCAAAATGTATTCTTCAGCATATGTGATTGTGCCTTTATAGTTAACAGGTTGTTGAAACTATTTAACGTCCAAAACCTTAACATCAAAGAAAAGGGTCTTGCCGGCCAGCGGATGATTCAGGTCAATAACTGCTTTTTTTTCATCAATTGTCGAAATTCTTCCCCGGATAACCTGTCCTTCCGGTGATTGGGTCTGTAACATAGCGCCTATTTTTCGGGAGCTTTCCGGTATCTGTTCGGTTTTAAGCTCAATAATGGCTTCCTTGAGCACCGGCCCATACCCGTCTTCGGGATTGACAATAATTTTTTTGGTGTCACCGGTTTTCATTCCGATCATCTGATCTTCCAGGCCGGGAATGATCTGGCTGGAGCCATGGGTAAATACCAGGGGGTCGGCGCCAGCATTGGTATCAATGACTTCCTTGTCTTCTAAAGTTAGGGTGTATTCAAATGAAGCGGTCTTTCCTTTTTCTATGATCATGAAAACTCCTGTTTTAAAGAAATTATTCGTATTATTTACCAAATTTGGAAACTAAAAAAGTCAGGAAGAACGTATCATATCTGTCAGCTGATTCAACTCTTTAATTATTGCATCGGGTTTTAAAGATATACATTCCGGCCGGTCCGCTCTTATTCGCAAAGAGCGACTGTCGCCTGCAAAAAGACAGGTCTGAAAACCAATGGTATGGGCCGTGTAAATATCATTTAACATATCATTTCCAACATAAAGAACATTGTCGGGATTAATGCTCAAACGATTTAATTCGGCGGCTGCCTGTTCAAACAGAAAAAGAGATGGTTTGGCATACCCATGCTCAAATGAATAAAAGATCAGATTCGGGTTAAAACCAAGATTTTCCGGAAAATCGTTGCAAAAGAAATCAAACAGATAAGGTGTGAAAAATTGTGCATTTGAAATAATACCCATGGGGGTTTTATTTATTTTAAAGTATTGCAGCATTTCACGAAGGTTCGGCATGGGATACACCGGATTGATAATCATTTCATATTCCATGGAAAATTGCCGTGCAATTTCTAAATCATTAAGTTGCAGAATCTGGATAAAAATCTGTTCGATTTTAATTTCCGGAAAATCAATGCCGCTTCCTTTGCTGGCAGCATGATCTGATTGGATTTCGTGTACAAGCATTTCATTGAGCTGAGATTTGCTCAATTGAATTTTATATTTTTTAAGAAGGGTATTAATTGCAGATGTCTGCTCCAAATTTGACCGGGCATTACTGATATCACCGGAAGCACTGATAAAAAGGGTTCCGTAAATATCAAATAAGACCGCTTGTATTGGTGCTTTCAGGTTGTTCTCAGTTTGGGCAGACGTTGGAAAAGGCAGCAGGGGACAGACATATGGGGCCATTAAATCTTTGTAAGCGTTCACAGGGCACCGCACCTGCTTTGTTCCCGGGCACTTGAAGTACGACGAGTACGTCTTCGTGCCCGGCGCCTCGCATCTGCGGCACCCTGTAAACGCTTACAGGACAACAG
>JAQIBZ010000244.1 GCA_027858815.1 Desulfobacteraceae bacterium | reverse complement strand
CACATCCGCGATCACGCCGTTGATATTCACTTCAGCGTTTGTTGATTTTAACGGGAACTGATCCACTGCCGGGTCTCCGTTTTCAATAAAAAAATATGGGGACAGAATTTTATCATTTGAAGCTTTATCTGAAACTTCATCAGATACGGCAGGCAGAGCCGCAAAAAGGGAAATCAGTATCATCCCGGTGATTATGGTTTTTGTTTTTTTCATTATCCGAATCTCCTTGTTTGTGGTTGGTTTTTTGGTTTCTTTAGATTCGATTCTGGACGCTGATAATGAAATAATGATGAAGACAAAATGAAAAATTGATGAAAAAAATATATTGTGCAGAGAATAGACGTGGGTATGCGGCTTGACGATTGTGCAATAAAAAGATATAAAACAGCGTTAATAAGAAATGATTTTGGATTATTATACACCTATCCGGGCAGAAACTTAAAACCGAAATAGGAATTCTTTCGATGAAATTTACCATCACCCATGCGTACCCGAAAGATACGGAAACCGTCTTTAAGGTTTTGACCGATAAATTTTACCTGGTAAAAAAGCTTGAAGCCACCGGGGCGAAAAACATTGCAATTCATGTTCATACTGAAGCAAATGGCGCACTTGTTATTTTCCGGAAGATGGATATTCCTTCGAATCCGCCGGGGTTTGCGAAAAAAATTATTAAAGCAATGAATACAGTAACAGGCACTGATACCTGGCAGTCATGTGGAGGGGAGAAAAAAACCGGGGTTTTTGAACTGGCTGTTAAGGGGGCCCCAGGCTCTTTAAGTGGACAAATTATCTTGAATCCGACAAAAAAAGGATGTGATTATATAATTGAATTTGATGTCAGGGTGGGTATTCCGCTGATCGGCAATAAAATAGCGAAGTTGGTCGAAGATGACACCCGCACCAACCAAGCGTTGGATTATGCGTTTACCAAAAATTATTTAGAAGACCTCTAAAATTTGAAACCCTTAAAGGAAGATCCGATTCTAAAGTCAAATCATAGAGAAACCCCTTTATTGATGACCGGTGTTTTCCTTCTGCTGCTCATGATAGCCGGGACGCTGGTGTATTCAAATACTTTTCAGTCGTCATTTGTTTTTGATGATATTAATTTTATCACCAAAAATGATCCTAATGTTCACATGACGGAATTTTCCCGGGATGCTTTAAAAAAAGCAGCATTTGAGGGAAAGCCGCGGCACCGGTATTTACCCAACATCAGTTTTGCTGTAAATTATTATTTTGGCGCTGAAAAATTATTCGGTTATCATGTGGTCAATCTGGGCATTCATCTGTTTACCGGCATTTTTCTGTTCTTTTTATTTAATGCAACTCTTCGCCTATGCAGCCGGCAGGATAAAACGCGTTTATCGGAAAACATACTACCGACTTCAGTTTCTCCTGAAATCCTGTCGTTTTTTGCAGTATTGATCTGGCTGGTTCACCCGGTCCAGACAAATGCGGTGACCTATATTTGCCAGCGGATGGCCAGCATGGTGGCCATGTTTTATATCCTTTCTATGCTGTGTTATGTAATCGGGCGGATAAATTTTCGTAAAAAAAAAACTAAAACAGCGATATTGTTTTTTTTGGGGTGTATTCTTTCCGGATGCTGTGCGGTGGCCAGCAAAGAAAATGCCGGTCCCCTGCCGGTTTTTATCCTGTTTTATGAGTGGTTTTTCTTTCAGGATTTAAAGATCTTCAGGTCTTATCGAACATTGATTTGGATTGTCATCGGTGGGGTCGTTTTTACAGCCGTCGCCATTCATTTTATGGGGGTTGATCCTTTTCAGCGGATTTTAAATTCATACACCCGACGGGAATTTACCCTGCCCCAGCGGGTGATGACTGAATTTCGCGTAGTGACGTATTATTTGAGCCTGCTTTTTTATCCGCCGCCATCGCGATTGATTTTAGACCATGACTATCCTTTGTCTTATGCGTTCTCAGATCCTTTTTCGACACTTACCTGTTGTGTTTTGATCCTTGCTGTTTTTGGACTGGCAGTTTATCTGGCAAAAAAAGAGCGTTTGATTTCCTTTGCGCTTTTCTGGTTTCTGGGAAACCTGGTGATTGAATCATCCGTGATCGGGATCGAGATCATATATGAGCACCGGATGTATTTGCCGACAATGTTTCTTTTCCTGATGCTTACGATGATTGTTTTTCGGGTGGTCAGAAACAAATGGGCGGTTGCCGTGATTTTGATACTGTGTGTGATGATTCTCTCCGTATGGGCCCATCAGCGAAATCGGATCTGGGAAAGTGACGTTACTTTCTGGACAGACAATGCCATGAAATCTCCGCTAAAAGAACGGCCATATCAGAACCTGGCGTACTCAATGCAGCTTAAGGGAGATTTTAAAAAAGCCCTTTTTTACTATCGAAAATCACTTTCCATCAAACCTCATCCGGTGGTTTATTTTAATATGGGGCTTTGTCTGGACGGGATCGGATATTACTGCGACGCAGTAGATGCATATGTCAACGCGTTGAAAATGAATTATAATACACCACAGGTCTATGATAATCTTGCCAAAGTGCTTGTAAATATTGGAGAATTCGATGCCGCTGCATCTTATTTTGACAAGGCGGCAAAGTTGAATCCCTCCGACCGAATCTTTGAACAAAAGAGACAGTCATTACATGGGTTTTTAAATAAATGCCGAACGCCGGAGCAGTGCATACGGATAAGCATTGCTCAGCGTCCGGATAATCCCGCCCTGAGGTTTAAGCTGGCAATGATTTATGAAAAACAGAGAAAGCCGGATGAGGCGGTTGCTGTTTATGAAAAGATTTTAAACGAGATTGGCGAATCAGACCGGAAGCTGTATCTGCTGGTGATAAACCGCATGGCCGTCTTGCATGCGATGAAAGGGGAGGCTGAACAATCGCTTCAACTGTTAAAAAATGGAATTAAAATTGCTCCGGATAATCCCCATTTTTATTATGAAATCGCTGCTTTTTATGGTGCGGCGGGTGAAATAAAACAATCGGTGGCCTGGCTGGATATGGCGATTAAAAAAGGATATCAGAATTTGGCGCAGATCAATGCAGACAATCGTCTGGCAAGTATCAGAAACACGCAGTATTTTCAGAATTTGACTCGAAAAAAGTGATAGCGGTTAATTCTCAATCGTTGGGTGAAGATTTGAATCTGTTGCAGAAAACATTTCCGGTTCATCGTCATCTTGTGCTGGTTCGGTTCCAGTGGGCCCGGCAGCGCGTTGTATCTTCCAATGATCTTTGAGTGCAGAATTCAGGAAAGAATTAACAACGTTTTTGTCAAATAAAGTGCCCCTGTGTCTTTTTACTTCGTTAATTGCTGAATCCATAGGTAATGCCGGCCGATAGGGACGGTGAGAACTGATGGCTTCAATCACATCGGCGACAGCTAAAATTTTGGCCTCAAGCAGAATTCCATCTTCCTTAAGCCCCCGGGGGTAACCGCTACCGTCAATCCGCTCATGGTGCTGGTAAACGATTTCAGCAATCGGCCGGGGAAATGGAATCTGTTTTAAAATTTTGTACCCAACCACAGGATGGGTTTTTATCAGCTCCCACTCTGCCTTAAGGAGTTTGCCCGGCCGGTTCAGAATAGACACCGGGGTTCGGATTTTACCGATATCGTGCAATACTCCCGCAATTCTGATGGCCTCGATCTGATCAGCCGGTAATTCCATATTCTTTGCAATATCACAGGCAAACTGAGCAACACGTTGCTGGTGACCTGCGGTGTAGGGGTCCCTGCTTTCCGCCATGAGCGCCATGCCGCCAACCGTCGCATTAAACATTTCCTGAAGTTGAGCGGTTTTGATTTTTACTTGATCTTCAAGGAGAATATTCTGTTTGTTTAATGCTTCTTTCATTTTTTTCATGGTCATATGGGTCTGGACCCGAGCTTTGACTTCTGCCGCTTTAAAGGGCTTTGTAATATAGTCGACCGCACCAATCTCAAATCCCTGGGCAATATATTTGGCATCACTTAACGCCGTGATAAATATCACTTCAATATCTGTAAAACGATGGTCTGCTTTTAGTTTTGTGCACACTTCAAACCCGTCGATTTCAGGCATCATCACATCCAGTAAAATCAGATCCGGTTTGTTCTGTTCAAGATATTCCAGGGCTTTTGTCCCATTTTTGGCAACCCCGAAGCGATACTCGCCTTTTAAAATATTGAGCAACAAATCGATATTCACCGGATTGTCGTCAACGATTAAAATCAGGGGGTGGTTGTCGGTCATATTTCTTTTCTCCCGGGCGTTATGTCCATTGGCTGGTAAGTTGCTTTAAGGCTGCAATGGCATCATCGTAATCATACTCATTGATTTTGTTTTCAATAGATTGTATCGAAAAACCGGTTCTGATCTGTTTGAGGCAATCAATGGAATTCCTAATGGCAATGGGATCAGCCGCTTTCAGTGCATTAATCAAGTCAGACAATGCCGGCAGGGCCTGAGAAATATCTTCTTCAGACGGCGTCTCATCCACAGGCACTGTTTTTTTAATATTAATGATGGATTTAATTGAAGAGAGCAGTCGGGTAAAGTGATGTTCAAACTTACTTAATAAAAGATTTATTTGGGTTTTGTCCGAAGGATCTGATTCTATATTGCGGCAAAAAAGTTCAATTTTTTCGATGGCTTCTTTGACCTGTTCCGCCCCGATATTTCCGCTGCTCCCTTTCAGCCCGTGGGCCAGAGATTGAATATGTTTCCATTGATTCTGGTTAACAGCGGTCCTTAAACGGTCCATGGTATGAATATTATTATTGAAAAAGTGTGACAGAATTTTTTTGTAGACATCCATATCCATATTCAGATTTCTGGCTGCCTCATGGATATTTAATTCCGGCAGGGCGTTATCTGCCGCTCCATTGCCGGAAATCGTCTGGGTTTCGATGGTAAAAAAATTGTCTTGCCTTAAAATCATTGCGGAAAATTCTGATTCAAGTTCCGGGTGGGTGAATTTGAGCAGTGTGGAAAACAGTTTTTCCTGCCGGACCGGTTTGGGGACAAATCCGTTCATTCCGGCTTCTATGCATCGGTTTTCATCCTGCATCAGTGCTGAGGCGGTCATTGCAATAATCGGAAGGGACTGGCGGTCTTCCATTTCCCGGATTTTCCGGGTGGCCTCATAGCCGTCCATGTTCGGCATTTGAATGTCCATGAGAACGGCATCAAAGGATTTTTCTGAAACCGCCTTGACGGCTTCGACGCCGTCAACCGCTATCTGAGCGGTAATGTCGACGGATTTTAATATTTCAACAGCAATTTCCTGATTGACCCGGTTGTCTTCAGCGACAAGTATGGTTAAGCCGCTCAGAAATTTTTTGTAGTCACTCTGTCGTCCGGCGGCATCGAATTCCGGAATGGATTTGCTGATGGCATTTTCATCAAATACATTCATTATTGTATTGAGCAGAGAGGATGCGGTCACCGGCTTGGCAATAAATCCATCGATAACCGGAGTGTCCGCCCCGGGTAAGGCAAAGTCCGTAAACGCACTGGTCATTAAAATAATCGGGAACTCCAGGCTTAAATCACCACGGATTTCCATGGCGGTTTCCACCCCGTCCATTTCTTTCATTTTCATATCGATGATTGCCAGATCAATAATTTTGCCCTGTTTCTGATATTCTTTCAGCAGACTGATTGCGGCCATTCCGGAATCAACAGATTCCGGGCAAAACCTGAACCTTTCAATGAGTGAAGACATGATTTTCCGGCTTTCTTCACTGTCATCAACGATCAGAACATTGAGTCCTATTAAATTGTCAGGTAAAATGAGCGGACTTGTTGTTTGATTCGGTGCCAGTTCCATTAAAGTGGTAAACGTAAATTTTGACCCTTTACCGAATTCGCTTTCCACAAAAATCTGACCATGCATTAATTCGATGACCTGCTGGCTGATGCATAACCCCAGGCCGGTTCCCCCGAATTTACGGGTGGTGGAGGTGTCTCCCTGGGTAAATGCCTGAAAAAGAAGGTCCCGCTGGTCTTTGCGCATGCCAATCCCTGTATCCTGAATCGAGCATGTCAGCATAACCGCATCCGGTCTTATATTTTCACAGCTGACTTCAATAAGGATCATTCCGTCTTTATCCGTAAATTTTACGGCATTGCTCAGCAGGTTTGTTAAAATCTGCTGTTATTTCAGTGGGTCGCCAATGATGTCCATTGGCGTGTTCGCTTTGATGTCAAGCAGCAGTTCAATGTCTTTTTTTGCGGTAACACTTGAAAAAATAGTGATTGCATTCTGAAGTATCGCATCGAGTCTGAACGGCTGGCTGCTCAGAACCAGGTTGCCGGCATCGATTTTTGAAAAATCAAGGATATCATTAATGACACTGAGCAGGGCATTCCCGGATGAATGAATGATTTTCAGGTAGTGTTCAACTTTTAGCGGGATTTCCTCGGAAAGTGCCAGCTCCGCAGCGCTGATGACACCGTTCATGGGAGTTCGGATTTCATGGCTCATATTACCTAAAAATTCACTTTTTGCATTTGCCGCCTCATCGGCTGCCGCAATAGCTTTGCGAAGCTCGGTGTTTGCCTCTCGCAGCTCTGCAGTCCGCTCGTCAACTCTTTTTTCGAGTTGTTTGTAGGCATTTTTCAGCTCTTTTTCACTGTTGCGCAGAGCATTGTATATTCGTTTTCGTTCGGTAATTTCTTTTTCGAGTTTTAGGTTGATCTGTTTTGTTTCTTTGGCCAGTTCACGGGCTTTTGTCGCAGATGACTCGGCCCTCTTTCTGGACTCCGTCAGCTTGATATCCCTTTGTTTGATCTGGTCCATCATTGCATTAAATGCATCAACCAGCAGGCCGATTTCGTCGTTCCCTTTTTTTGTCACGCGTGTTGAATAATCCATGTTGACGGCTGTCAGGCCGGCTGCATTTGCCAGATCCAGAATGGGCCTTGTGATATATCGCTGAAGTTTTGTCAGCATGAAAAAAGCAGTCAGAATCGCGAAAAAAAGGACCAGAGTAACGTATCCAATATATTTCCATATCAAGGCATACATTTGCTTTAGATCGGATTTGATGAAAACCGTGCCGATTTTTTCTTCTTCCAGTAAAACCGGTGAAATAACATGCAGAGAAGTTGCATTAAAGCCGGTGCCCTCTAATTGCAGATCCGTTGGTAACGAATCCGGGTCAGATCCGGGGCGATAATAGCTGGCAAAAATTTCTCCGGCATCATTGAAAATATATGCAGAGAGAATTGAATGTTTTGCTTTTAAGGCATCCAATGTTTCATGGGCTATTTGGGGATCGGCAAATGTTAGTGAGGCTGTGCTTCTGTCGGCAATAATTTTTGCAAGAACAGATAGTTCGTGAATTTGTGTCTGTCTGAAATTGATCACTTCAAGGGCGCCGAGAATGCCGCAGGCCATCAATAGCGTGATGCTGCTGACGATCATGACAATGGTCCTTATTTTATTGGTGATGGAAAAGTCTCTAAATGCTGTCATTGATACGCTCATCGATTAATGGATTGCTGCGGCAACTTCCAGTAATTTAACACTGAGTTTTAAGTTGGATTTTAGTGCCGCAGTTTGATTAATTTCAAACCGGATATGATCCTTTTCATTGTAAAATCTTATGATTCCCCCCAGCCGGATAAAATCTTTGTTTTCGCCAATTGTCAATACCGGCATTCCGGATACCTCACGGAGGATCTGATAGCAGCGATGCGACTCGGATTCAGAAATAAATAGAATTTGACAATCGGAAAGCTGACTAATGGCGTGGATGTGTCTGATGGAAAGTTGTTTATTGCCGATTTTCTTTCCTTCAATTTGATCCAGCGTATTGCCGAAATTGTCCTTGCCGATAATTCCAATCTTAATCGTTGCCGCAGCTTTGTCAATTGATTGATCCGGTGACTTCTCCGGCCATTGGACAAACTTGATAAAATTCAGCATCATCGCGCCTTTGATCTGGTATTCCGTTCCTTCTTTGCAAAGACCGGTTCTGCAGAAAACCATTAAGGTGATCATGCTGAATATTATAAGATATTTATTTTTTATATATCTATTCATTTTAACTTTTTAAAATTTTTATTATCCGGACATCCAATACCTGAATTTCGTATGGGTCGGAGGTCCCTATATGCAAGGCATTTAATGGTGAAGCCATAGTTGAACTATTGCAATCCATTAATAACGCAGCAGATATGGGCCTCCGACCCGTACGCCGGGTTAAAATTCGTAACCAACCGTTAACCACATATTCCTTCCTTCTATGGGCTGCTGGGTTGGATAATAAGCGCCGGTTGCAGTGCGAATGCCGGCATCAAATGCATCATCAGTGTCAAAAATGTTCCTGAGTAATAAC
>JAQIBZ010000482.1 GCA_027858815.1 Desulfobacteraceae bacterium | reverse complement strand
CCCATCTTGCTGGTCTTTTGCTCCGTCTTCTTTGTTACAATGAAACGCACATATCCCGATATGCTTGCTTCATCGCGCCTCGAATACGGAAACAAAATCCTTCGCCATCCGGGATACTTTATTATTTCCACGGCCCTAAAAAGGAGAAAGATTGATGACGCTTTTCTGGTATGGGGTGCTTGCCAGCTTGCTGGCTGGTATGGCAACCGGTGTCGGGGCTTTGCCGGTGTTTTTTTTCAAGCGTGTACCTAAAACTGTTTTAAACACCTTGTTGGGTGCATCTGCCGGCGTCATGCTGGCTGCTACTTCATTTTCTCTGGTTATTCCCGGTATTGAAAACGGTGAAATTCTCTGGCCGGGTTTTGGGGTTTATATTGTTGTTTTCGGAATGCTTTCAGGCGCCCTTGTACTGGACTTGATTGACAAATATCTGCCTCATGAACATTTTATTAAAGGTCCGGAAGGTCCGTCTTCCAAGCTTAAACGGATTTGGCTGTTTGTAATAGCCATTACCATTCATAATTTTCCGGAAGGAATGGCGGTCGGGGTCGGATTCGGGACCGGGGATATCGGCAGCGGCATCAGCCTTGCCATTGGAATCGGGATTCAGAATATACCGGAAGGGCTTGCCGTGGCGCTGCCGCTGCTTGGGCTGGGATACAGCCGCTGGAAGGCATTTTCGATTGCCGCTGCAACCGGACTTGTGGAGCCGGTTGGCGGTATCTTAGGTGCTGGCGCAGTGACCGTATTTCATCCGGTGCTCCCGTATGCCCTGGCATTTGCCGCAGGAGCCATGCTTTTTGTTATTAGTGATGAAATAATTCCTGAGACGCATTCTCAGGGTAAATCCCGTCAGGCGACTTATGGCGTGATGGTCGGGTTTGTTATTATGATGGCGCTGGATAATTTACTAGGGTAATTCTTAATTTTAAAGGAGAAGAATCATGGCAAAAGTAACTTTTAAAGATACAGAAATTAATACCATTGGTAATTTGCCGTCTGTGGGAGATATGGCACCGGACTTTTTACTGAGCAAAACAGATCTGTCGGATATTAGAGTCAACGACCTGAAGGGTAAACGCGTGGTGATTAATATTTTTCCCAGTATTGAAACTCCGGTTTGTTCCTTGTCAGTGAAGCGGTTTAACGCTGAGGTGGAAAAACTGGAGAACACTGAAATTCTATGCGTTTCCAAAGATCTGCCCTTTGCCCATGCGCGGTTTAATGCAGAAGAAGAAATTAAGAACGTTATTTCCGTGTGTGAACTCCGAGATCAGTCCTTTGGTGAAAATTATGGCGTGCGAATCATTGACGGACCCCTTGCCGGTCTGTTTGCACGGGCGCTGGTTGTGCTGGATGAAAGCGGCAAAGTAATATTCACGCAACTGGTTCCGGAAATTTCGCAGGAACCGGATTATGATTCGGTTTTACAGTTATTATGAATATCCTAATTACCGGCAGTTCCGGGTTTGTCGGTTCCCGGCTTATTGATTTTCTAATTGATAAGGGACACCACGTGACAGCAGTGGATGCACTTCCTTTGTATCATACAATTGAAAGTGATTCATTCCGGTTTCTTCAGGCAGACACCACGAAACCGGGACAATGGCAGCAATCTTTAAAGCATGTCGGCGCGGTTATAAATTTAGCCGGGAAAAATATTTTTCATTTATGGTCGAAAAAATACAAACAGCAGATTTATGACAGCCGGATTTTAACCACCAAAAATATTGTTAATGCGCTGTCGGAAAATCAATCCGTGACCCTGATAAGTACATCGGCGGCCGGTTATTACGGCAGTTGCGGTGATGACGTTTTAGATGAAAGCAAGGGGGCTGGAAATGACTTTCTGGCCCGGGTATGTGTTGACTGGGAAAAAGAGGCTTTTTTAGCCCGTCAAAAAGGCACACGCGTTATTTGTGCGCGGTTTGGGGTTGTGCTTGGTAAAAACGGCGGTGCGCTTTCGAAAATGATTCCGGCATATCGTCTGTTTGTGGGAGGTCCTTTAGGCGACGGACAGCAATGGTTTCCCTGGATTCAGATTGATGATTTGGTCAACGCCATAGCATTCGTGTTAAATAATAATGATATTGACGGTCCGATAAATTTTACTTCACCCAATCCGGTACAAAATAATGAATTTTCAAAAACACTCGGCTCTGCTTTAAACCGGCCGGCATTTTTTCGGACACCGGCATTTATGTTGCGTTTGGCAGCCGGTGAACTGGGTGATCTGCTTTTAAACAGTCAGCGGGCAGTGCCGGCTAAGTTGGTTTCATTTGGTTTTGCATTTAGATATCCGGATTTATCTGAAGCGCTTGGGGCCTCCATCAGTTAATTCATCTTTTTTTAATGAGAATAAAATGAATCTTTTAAGGAGAATAAAATGAATCTTGATAAATGGGTATTTAGAATCGCCGGCTGTATGATCCTGATGAGTTTATTGTTGTCATGGCTGCATAGTCCTTACTGGCTGTTTTTGACTGCGTTCAGTGGGGCAAACATGCTTCAGGCTTCTTTTACCGGATTCTGTCCTATGGTGATGGTCTTGAAAAAAATCGGCATAAAGCCGGGCCGGGCATTTGATTAATGAAAAAAAAGCTTGATCATTTATACACGCAATATAATCAGCGACAATATGTTCACCCGGACCCGCTTGAGTACTTATATCATTATGATGATATCAAAGACCGTGAAATTGTGGGACTGATCGCATCTTCACTGGCTTATGGTAAGGTTGCCCAGATTTTAAAAAGCGTATCAAACGTTCTGAACATTATGGGGGATTCTCCGTTTGAATATTTAAGTTCAACCTCTGAGAGCGAAATTTCACATCATTTTCATTTATTTGTTCATCGGTTCGCAAAGGGGGGGCATCTTTCAGCATTGTTGATCGGTATCAAGCACGCCATTGCTGAATATGAGTCGATATATAATTGCTTTATGAGCGGGTTTAAGATTTCAGACGATACCATTGTGCCGGCTCTTTCAGTTTTTTCTAAAAATATTATCGGAACATGGGATGAATGCCGGCCGGGACACCTGATGCCATGCCCGGACAAAGGAAGCGCCTGCAAACGCCTGAACCTGTTTTTGCGGTGGATGGTTCGGTGCGACGATGTGGACCCGGGTGGGTGGCATGGGATACCCGCATCTAAGCTGATTATTCCATTAGATACGCACATGTTTCAAATCGCTGCCCAGCTTGGTCTGACGATCCGTAAACAAGCAAATCTGAAAACCGCAATTGAGATTACAAACGGATATAAAAGGTGGGCTCCTGACGATCCGGTTCGTTATGATTTTGCACTCACCCGATTCGGGATTCGAAATGATCTGGCAGGAAACAATGCCTTGTTTTTGAAATTAGGTGTTTAAACGATGCTCGGCGACTGTTTCCGGGGCAGTTTTTTTCTATTGACCGCGTGGATATAATTTGTTAAAAAAAAATTTGGTTCTTACAGTGGGGATGTAGCTCAGATGGGAGAGTGCGGCGTTCGCAATGCCGAGGTCAGGGGTTCGATCCCCCTCATCTCCACCACTTCATTTTTATCCCGTTATTAAGAAATCAGCAACTGGTCTTTTTATATTATGAGCTGTTATTTTTGGGCTGATATCGTAATAGGTGTATTTGAAAACAGAGAGTCCTGTTCAAATTTTAAAAAAGGATTTATACCGGACCATGAAACGATTTGCCGAAGTTGAAAGAACAACCAAAGAGACAAAAATCAAGGCGGAATTGAATATTGACGGCACGGGTAAGAATGATATCTCAACGGGTATTCCTTTTTTTGATCATATGCTGACGTTGTTTTCGGTTCATGGTTTTTTTGATCTGCAGTTAAAGGCAAAGGGTGATATTGAAGTCGATTATCATCATACTGTTGAAGATGTCGGCCTGGTGCTCGGAGAAGCGCTGGCAACTGCTTTGGGAGACCGGAAGGGAATTAAACGATATGGTTATGCCGTTACTCCCATGGATGACGCGATTTCAACTGTCGCCATCGACCTTTCAAATCGACCGTACCTCGTGTATCTGATTCCGGAACTTTTCGTCCGCCAGACAGAGGTTTATTCAAGCCTGTTTAAAGAATTCTTCCGCGCATTTTCGAATAAATCCGGCATGAACCTGCATATAAATGCGCCATATGGTGAGAATGATCATCATGTGATTGAATCCATATTCAAGTCCCTGGCCCGCTCTCTGGATCAGGCAACATCTATTGATGACCGTGTTCAGCATGTCCATTCGTCTAAGGGCCTTTTATAATTCAAAAAATAAATGAGAGTTTTATATGATCGTCATTCCGGCAATTGATATAAAAAATGGTAAATGTGTCCGCCTCCTTCAGGGTCGGATGGATGCGGAAACAGTCTTTTCCGATGATCCGGCGGCCATGGGCAGTCGTTGGGAGTCTGAGGGTGCTCAATTAATTCATGTGGTCGATCTTGACGGAGCTGTCGGGAAAAGACCGGTCAATCTGGACGCGATCCGGCTGATTATTGATCGTGTGAACATACCCATTCAGGTTGGCGGCGGTATCCGTGATATTGAAACCGTCAGGATGTATATGGAACAGGGTGTTTCCCGGGTCGTTATCGGCACCGAAGCCATTAAAAATCCCGATCTGGTAAAAACCGCCTGCCGGGAATTTCCAGGTCAGATTGTCGTAGGCATCGATGCCATGGGCGGAAAAGTTGCCATTGAAGGCTGGACCAAAACCACCGGCGTTACGGCTGTTGAGCTTGCCCGACAGTTTGAGGACTGCGGTGTGGCTGCGATCAATTTTACAGATATTGAACGCGACGGCATGCGCACCGGGCCTAATTTAAAGGAAACCGAGAAGCTGGCATTGTCTATTTCAATTCCTGTGGTTGCTTCCGGCGGCGTCTCTTCCATAGAAGACATTAGAAATCTGGTGCCTTTGGAATCAGCCGGCGTTGTCGGTGTAATTTCCGGAAGGGCATTATATGACGGAAGCCTTGATTTAAAGGCGGCAATTGAAATTTTCAAGGGACGTGGGGGAAAATAATTGTTCCAGATAGCGAAGGATTTTGGTTCGTATTCAAGGCGCGATGAAGCAAGCATATCAGGATATGTGAGCTTTGTCGCAACAAAGGAGACGGACCAAAAGACAAGCAAGGTGGGGGAATTATTTTTTTCCACGTCCCTAATACCCCTCATGGCAAAATGACTGACCAATAGGAAGATTGAAATTTTAACCTAAGTTGTGCGATTGACGAGGTTGCCGCATATACAAGGAAAATGCGGTGCCGCTATAGTGGTTTATGCGGTAGCGCATTTGACATAGTAGATGTGGTGAGATCGGCAATCCCGTAGGGTTTTAAATTTTGAAACTTATAATAGATCAACATCCTTAAATAAATATAAAAATAATTTTTCAAAATTTAAAACGCTCAATTTAGGTTTAAGTATTGATTTTTCAGATCAGCCAGGCCTGATGTAATCCTCGCAATATCAATGTCCTCACCTGCCTTAGCCAGAAAACGATCCGCTTCAATGAATCGGCTGTTTTTAACGAGGACGATCACTGTGAATTCAGTCTCTTCAAGGTAGTGTTTAATGGTCCATTCCAGTTGTTTCTCATCCGTCCATTGATTGGTTTTATAAATTGTAATGTTCTGGTCCAGTAATTTCCTCATATCCCGGCCAATGAACATAGGCGCTTCCATCATCTGATTGCACAGTTCAAATTCCTGTTTAGCGATTAAATCTTCTTTTGCCAGGCAGTAGCATTGCTTTGCCAGTTCAAAATCGCAATCGGTCATTTCTTTATACAAAACAACCGTCTTTGCGCTTTCATTTAAATACGTGTTGATCGATTGTACATCGTGAAACAGTTCTAATGTGCCGCGCTTTTTTTTTATCAGATCTGCTTTCCGGTTTCGGATATCGATTAACGCATTATGCGCTTTTGGAAATTTCCTGCCCAGTTCTATCCAGTCGAGCAGGGCAAATGACAGGCGGACGCCGTAAAGTGACGGCTTATATTTTAAGGCATTGTCATGAAACCAGATATGGTCTTGGAGCGCTTTTTCATAATTGCCCTGCTGATAATATTTCCTGGCCCGGGCCAGCACCTTTTCCGGATCACCGGGATCAGAGCAGGCCAGTGCGAAGAATATCATAACAATGATCAATAATGCCGATTTTTTCATTTTGAATATTTTGCCCAAATATAAAATATCATTGGATTCAATAGACTATTACAATATTTTTTAAAAATATTCAACGTGTATAGTATTGTTTGCAGGGTAAATTTGTTCTGACCGCAAAGCCCATTAACCATGGGCCTGTTGACGCATTGACGGTCGGCACGGTGGCCGACCCTACGATGCCTGTTGACGCCTTGATCGTCGTACTTCAAGTGCCCAGGAACAAAGCAGATGCGGAGCCCTGTGAACGCTTACAAATGTTTTTGTCAGGTCGGGACTGCAAAGCCGGTGAAAAAACTTTCATATACGGACAATTTAAAACATTTAAATGAAGTTTTAAGAACTTTTCGCCTGATCACCCGTGAAACAGACGCAAACCGGAACCAGTGGTAATGTATGGGAAGGGGAGTTTCATAATAAAACCAAAGCCGGCTGCGCATTTAAGCGCAGCCGGCTCTATAAAGATAATCTCAGAATTTACATTCAGCAGGAGATTCAGGTCTATTTGTACAGTTCTTCAATTGCCTGGTTATACTTTTCAAATACCACCCGTCGTTTTAATTTCATGGTCTGGGTGAGCATACTGTTTTCGATGGTGAAGTCTTCATCGATGAAAATAAATTTTTTGGGGATTTCATATCCGCCGTATTTCTTTTTAAGTGATGCCGTTATTTCAGCAGACAGCATGTTTTTTACCTGGTCGTTTTCAACCAGTTGTTTCGGATCAGTGGGCAGGCCGTTTGCTTCGGCGTATTTGGCCAGCACTTCAAAATCCGGGATGATCAGGCAGACATTATATCCTTTGCCTTCTCCGGACAGCATGGCATTGGCTATATTCGGCAACAGCCGAATATCTTCTTCAATGGCACCAGGGAAAACATATTTTCCGTTCTGCAGCTTGTATTGCTCCTTGATCCGGCCGGTAATAAAAAGATATCCGTCTTCGTCGATGCGTCCCCGGTCGCCGGTCTTGAAACCGCCGTCCACGGTCATGGTGGCCCGTGTTGCTTCCGGTTTGTTGTGATACCCATGCATAACGTTGGGGCCGTACACAACAATTTCGCCGTCATCACTGCCGTCTTCCACAACGGATTTATCGATGACCACCTTGACATCGTCGACGGGTTTTCCGACGCTGCCGGTTTTAAACGCGGAAAAGCAGTTCATAGTGACCGCCGGAGAGGTTTCACTCAATCCGTAACAGTCAAACACGGGAATTCCGATGTCGGTAAAGAAGTTTGAAATATCGACGTTCATCAATGCGCTGGCAGTAAGTGCGCCTTCTAAACGACCGCCGAATTTGGCTCGTATTTTTTTAAACACGATTTTATCTGCCAGTGCGACTTTCAGGTTCACCAGAAAATTGGATTTGCCTTCTGCCGCCAGTTCCCGTTTCATTTTGGCGTTGTTTACGCCCATTTCAAACAATGCTTTGGCTGCGCCGCCGGTTTCATTCATTTTTGCCCAAAGCCCGTCATAGATTTTATTAAATACCCGGGGGACGGCAATAATGAATGTGGGCTTAATCAGTGCCAGGTCATCACCCAGCGTGGTGACGGATTCCATAAATGCGATGGAACCACCCACCAGCATCCAGTTATAAAGTTCAGCGGTCTGGCCGTATGAATGGGCCCAGGGCAGGATGGAAATGCTCCGGGAGTCTGCGGTTAATACATCCTGGTATATCCGGTTGCCGGCCACCGCATTGGAGGTAAAATTCCCGTGGGACAGCAGCACGCCTTTGGGTTCTCCGGTGGTACCGGACGTATAAATCAAGGCGGCAATATCATTTTTTTTCGGCTTTATGGATTTTACCGGATTTTTTTTGCCAATGCTTTCCAGTTCCGCTATCGAGCCCGCACCGTTGCTTTCAATCACATAAACATGCTTAAGGGTAGGGATGGTTTCGGTAAATTTAATCACTTTTTCAAAAATTTCAGGTTGGGAGACCATTAGCAGGGTAACGCCACTGTCTTTAATAATATATTCCCAGGTGCTTTCCAATTCAGCCTCATACATGGGGACAAAGCGGGCACCGGTACCGTATGTCGCAAAAGCGGTGATTGCCCATTCCGGCCGGTTGTTTCCGATGAAGCCGACGACCTCATTTTTGCCGATGCCTTTTTGAACCAGGCCGCCCCTGAGATTATCAACCCGCTGGCCCACATCCCCGTATGTCATCCAGTTGAGCGCGGTTTTGGATTCGTTTTTCAGCCCGAAAAGTGGATTATCTTTAAATTTTCGCACACCGTTTTCAAAAAGTTCTACCAGATTGACCGGGGTCTCAAATGTCTGCATTCAATAATCTCCCTATGATTTGGGCCGGACATTATTCATCCGGCAAATTAAATTATCAATGATTTTAGCGATCTGTTAAAAAATGCAAAAAATATGCCAAAGACTATGTTAATTTTAACTATTTGGAATTGCTATTTTATTTTTATATCCAACCGCCAGGTCGGGAAAGCCGGGCCAAAAGGTGGGGCAATTTTGTCCTGGCAGATCGGCATAAGCGGGGTATTGGTTACGTTATTGCTTGAAATTCATACCATTTAATA
>JAQIBZ010000449.1 GCA_027858815.1 Desulfobacteraceae bacterium | reverse complement strand
ACCATGAAGAAGCGAAGGATGAAGCGCAACACAGAATTTGGACTTTTTACGAAGCCATCAATTTTAGATAAAAAAAGCCCCCCGAAAATCAATCAGATTTTCAGGGGGCTTTTCTATGCAATTAACGCTTATCAGGTGGTCTCTCCCAGCTTTTCATAATACTTTGCCTGTTCATATTTGATTCTGTCTTTATTCTCAAACCATTCGTACATGGCCGGAATCAGAAACAGGGTGAGAAAAGTGGATGAAATCAGCCCGAAGACCACTACGATGGCCAAAGGGCGCTGAACTTCCGATCCGATGCCGGTGGAGAGCAGCAGCGGAATCAGGCCCATAATGGTGGTAAATGCCGTCATTAAAACCGGCCGCAAACGCAGAAGGCCGCCGTTTATCAAAGCTTCACGAATATTAACCCCGTGCTCACGTTCCTGTTTAATATATGATACCAGCACCACGCCGTTTTGGACCGCAATACCAAACAGGGCAATGAATCCGACAGACGCCGGTACGGACAGGTATTCGCCGCATATATAAAGCCCGATAATCCCGCCGATCAGGGAAAGAGGGACGTTGATGATAATCAGTAAAGAGTTGCGGAAATCATCAAACGTCATATACAGCATCAGGAAAATCAGCAGGATCGCAATGGGCACAATAATGATCAGGCGTTTCATGGCCCGCTGCTGGTTCTCGAATTGTCCGCCGTAATCAATGTAATAACCCGGCGGAAGGGTCACTTTTTCAGCAATCAGCCGCTGAATGTCTGATACAACACCGCCTAAATCACGACCGCGAACATTGGCCTGAATCATCCATCGGCGCTGGTTTTTTTCCCGGTTGATCTGCAAAGGACCGATGACTTTTTTGACCTCGGCAATCTGTGACAGCGGCACCAGCTGACCGTTTTCCGTCTGTATAAGCAGGTCGGAGATAGCCGCCGGATCAGTCCGAAACTCTTCCTGGTACCGGACATGGATGCCAAACCGCCGGTTATTCAGATAAACCTGATCAATGACTTCACCCCCAATAGCCAGTTCAACAATTTCTAACAATTCGGAAACATTGACGCCGTAACGGGAACAGGCCTCCCGGTCTGCGATAATCTGTATCTGCGGCTGGCCGAAGCTCTGCTCGGCAGAAAGATCCACAAGCCCGGGAATATCTATAATGGCACTTTTGATCTCATCTGCTTTGGTTTTGAGAATATTTAAATCATCACCAAACAGTTTAATGGCCAGCTGGGATTTAACACCGGACAGTAATTCATCAAATGCATTTTGAATGGGCTGAGTGAAATTCAGCTGAATGCCGGGATATTGTTTTAAGGTTTTATCCAGCGCAGTGATCAGCTGAGCCTTGGTTTGATAATTTTTCCATTCATCCAATGGTTTGAGTTCAATGTGGACCTCTGAATAGTTGACCGGATGAGGGTGGCTGCCGGCCTCGGGCCGCCCGATGCGGGAAACGGTTTCTTCCACTTCGTCAAAAGCCATGATTTTGCGTTCCAGCTTCATGATGGTTTCTTTGCCTTTATCCATGGAAATGGAAGGGGCCATGGTCACACCGATCAGAATGGAACCTTCTTCAAGGGTGGGAATAAATTCCGTGCCCAGCTTAGGCACCAGCATTAAGCTGCTGCAAAAAATAACAGCAGTGATAGCCAGGACAATCTTTTTATGATCAATCGCCTTAACCAGAGCGGGCCGGTAGAGTCTCTTTAAAAAGCGCAGCACAATGAACTCCTGACCTTTACGCGGTTTTAATGCATAGACGGATAAAACCGGGGCCATCACAAGTGCTGCGAGCATAGATCCGATCAAAGCAAATACAATGGTGAAAGCCATGGGGGAAAACATTTTGCCTTCAACCTGCTGCAGCGCAAAGATCGGCATAAATACAATAACGATAATGGCAATGGAAAAAATAATGGGCCGGCCGACTTCTTTGGCAGCCTGAATAATAACTTTTATCTTGTTCCGGCCCTGGTTTATCGGATCGGATAAATGTCTGAAGATATTTTCAACCATTACGATGGCGCCGTCTCCGAGCATGCCGATGCCCACGGCAATACCGCCCAAAGACATGAGATTCGCGGACAACCCTTTAAGCCCCATGAAAATAACGGCGATTAAAACGCACAAGGGCAGGGCAAGGGCCACGATCAGGGCAGTGCGAAGATTACCGAGAAACAGGAACAATGTAAAAATTACCAGCACCGCACCGTAAATCAGCGCTTTCTTTACGGTTCCGGTGGCTTCTGCCACCAGTTCAGCTTGTTCATAAAATGGAACCAGCTTGATTCCCGCAGGTAGCGATGCCTGAACATCCGGAATTTTAGCATACAGCCGTTTGATTACATCAGACGTATTTTCTCCAAAAAGCTGCATTACGATTCCGGATACCACTTCTTTTTCACCGTTTCGCGTGACAATGCCCCGGCGAATTTCTTTGCCGAAATCGACTTGTGCCACATCTTTGATGCGAACCGATGTGCCGTTGACCACTTTGACGGGCAGATCCCGGATATCATCAAGATTTTGAAGCAGCCCGATCCCCCGGACCAGATACTCTTCATGATTAAGCGTTAAAAACTGTCCGCCGGCATTGCTGTTATTTTTCTGTATGGTGTCAACCAGTTCATCCAGGCTGATACTGTACTGGTTCATCCGGTCCGGATCAATTTTAACCTGGTATTGCAGGATGTGGCCGCCAATGGAAAGAATATCGGTTACTCCGGGAATGGACTGGAGTTGGAATTTGACGATCCAGTCGTTGATTTCACGCAGATAGGTGGTCGGATCTTTGCCTTCGGTTTCCGCGTTTTCATCAATGGTTAAGTAATATATAAAAATCTGACCCAGACCGGATGAAATGGGTCCCAAGCCCGGTGGTTCATGCATTTCCGGAAGGTCCGCCATAGCATTTGACAACCGTTCGGCAACAATCTGGCGGGCAAAGTAAATATCCGTATCATCATGAAAGTAGACATAAATCGCCGCCATTCCGAATGCGGATGTGGACTTGACCTGAGATACCCCGGGCAGTCCGTTCATAGCGGTTTCAATTGGGAAAGTGATCAGACGTTCCACTTCTTCGGGTGCCATTCCGTGGGCCTCGGCAAAAACCGGTACCATGACGGGGGAGACATCCGGAAAAGCCTCTACCGGCAGCCGGGTATACTGAAACATGCCGTATCCAATAACGCAGAGAAGACAGACAATGATAATCAGTCGTTCTTTCACTGCTTTTTCAATTATATAATCAATCATTTAAAAACTCCTTTAGAGTCGGATCGTCTTTGCGAGGAGTGAGGAACGAACAACGAAGCAATCTCCAGCTTATAGGGATTGCTTTGGTCGTGCCTCCCTCCTCGCAATGACAGCAATATGTTTTATTGAGAGATTCCGTTTAGAAAATTTTTAGTCGGCTAATGGCCATGCCCAGCATGTCCGCCTAATGTACTCGTCACCACCTTGGCTTTCAGTTCAAACGACCCGTTACTGACATACGTCTGTCCGGCAGTGACTCCGGAAAGAATTGCCACTTGGGTACTGTTGGATTGACCGGTTGCCACGGCTACCGGAAAATATCCTTTGGATCTCACTATAAAAATGGACGGTTTGCCGTTTATCGTCTGAATGGCAGATTTCGGAACGATCAGCGTATCGCTGTTGTTGGTTTGATCTAATGTTACAATAGCAGTGGCAAACAATCCGGACCGCCACTGGTTGTCTTTGTCTGAAAGCTCCACACGTGCCATAGCGGTTCTTGTTTCCTGGTTGATTACCGGAGACAGAAAAGAAATAACCCCTTCAGCTGTCAGACTTCCTTCCTGGGCGCTGACAAATACTTTTTGCCCGGTCTTAACAGATGCCAGATCTTTGGGGTAAACCTGCAGATCAACCCACAAAGAGGTTGTGTCTGCTATGATGAATACAGGGGACTCGGTTGTTACCAGTTCACCATGTACCATATGTTTTTCAATGATAATACCGTCGGACGGTGCGGTTAGACGATACTGGAACAAAGTTTCGTGGGGCTGATTCGGCAGGTCGGCAATGGTTTTTTCGGAAAAGCCCATTGCATGAAGTTTTCGTTCGGCAGATTGCATTTCAATCCGGGTTTCAATATAATCCTGTTTGCTCTCAAGATATTGTCTTTCCGAAATAATTTTTTTCTCCCATAAGGATTTTTCGCGGTCAAAATTAATTTTCGCGTTGGCGATGCGTTCGATTGCTGATAAATATTCAGACTTGATATCAGTTAATTCCCGACTGTGAATCACCGCCATTACTTCGCCCTGTTTTACAGGGTCTCCCAGCTTCTTATTAACCGAGGCGACTACGCCGGAGATCCGGGGGACGAGGTGGACAATACGGTCCTGATTAAACAAGACTTCACCGGTTAGTTTAATCTGACGGCTGATTGTTCCGGCTTTAATGATATCAGTGGTAATGCCGGCTTCTTTGGCCTGGGCCGGACTCAACAGATCGATGAATCCTTCTTCCGAACTGGCGTTGG
>JAQIBZ010000403.1 GCA_027858815.1 Desulfobacteraceae bacterium | reverse complement strand
GGGGTTAACCGGTCCATCATTGAAGTTTTTCGGGGCGATTTCCGGGGGGCGGAGGTCTTTCATATCTTTTCGATATCGCAGACTATCGGCTTAAGTTTTGCATTAATTGCCGTCATTATGTTGATAATTCTCGGCCGTAAGAACGCCGCATCATAAAAAAATGCCAGAAATTAATTACCAGTCAGTTAAAGAATATATCCACGAACGTTTAAATTCTTCTTTTGATCCGGTTTATCTTATTTATGGAGAAGAATTTTTATATCATCAGATTACCCAGTCTCTTGTAAAAGCCATTATTCCTGATCCCGCCCATCAAAAGCATAATTTTGAAGTGATCAATCATAAAGAAGAAAACCAGCTGGCTGAAGTCATTGAACGAATGAATACCTATTCTTTTTTTTCTGAAAAAAAGATTATGGAATTGCGTGATGCCACGGTGTTTGTCGCCAGTCATAACCAGGGCAATGTTTTAGAGAAGGTGAAACAATTATTTGAAAAAAATGATTTTGAAAAAGCGTCTAAACGTTTTTTAAATCTTTTAAGTCGCCTTCAGATTCGCCTGCCAGATATTTCTGACGATATGTCATCTGATATGTCATCTGATATTTCTGGGGCTATTTCCGATGCAGCAATTGCTGATAAATTTAATATCAGTGAAGATCAGGCAGGTGAGATTGAATGGATCAAGAAACTTTGTTCATATTGTATAGAACGCAAACTTTCGGTGCCTGAATCCGGTGATGATGCTCAGCGCCTGAAAAATGCCATTGAAAAGGGATTTCCCAAGAATAATTTTTTATTTATCACCACCGATACGGTGGATAAGCGCAAGGCGCTGTATAAGACCATCAAAAAATTCGGGACAGTGATCGACTGCGCAATCCCTAAGGGAAACCGGAAGGCGGATATTGATGCACAGCGACGTTTTCTGCAGCAGCATACGCGTCAGCTCTTGAGAAAACAGAACAAGCAGATTGATTCAAAGGCGTTTGACCTGATTTTTAAAATGACCGGATTTGATTTGCGGGCATTTAATGCCAATCTTGAAAAACTGGTTGATTACGCAAAAGATCGGGATATGATAACGGCTGATGATGTACAGGCCGTGTTAATCCGAACGCGTCAGGATCCGATTTATGAATTAACAGGCGCGCTTTCTGAAAGAGACACCTTAAAAACACTTCATTATATGCCTTCTCTGCTTTCTTCCGGGTATCATTATTTGCAGGTTCTCACTGCAATGATCAATCAGATTCGAAAAATGCTGGTGATAAAAGACTTTCAGGAAAGTAAATACGGCAGCAGCTGGCACCCGGGAACCAGTTATGATCAGTTCCGTCAAAAGGTGATTCCGGCAATTGTCAAATATGATGAAGAATTGATTGAAAAAATATCTTTTTACCAGGAGGCAGTCAAAGGTAACTTTGATTTACAGGATACAAAAAAGAAGAAAAAACCGGCCACAGACCTGATCGTTGTTAAAAATCCCAATAATCCGTATCCGGTATTTCAGCAGTTTCTGAGATCTAAAAATTATTCCAAACAAGACCTGTTCATGGCATTTGAAATCCTAAGCGCGGCTGATGTAAAATTGAAAACGACTGGTCAGCCTCCGCCAGTCGTGCTTGAGGACGCGGTATTTAAAATCTGCGTCAAAGCGGAATGAATTCTAAAAAAGACATTGATGAATATATAAATTCTCTGGTTGCATCAAAACGTCTGGGCTCACAGGTTGTATTTACAAAAGAAATTCCGTCAAAGCCGCAATCTGTTCAAAGTATGGATAATATCGTCTCTGATCCGGTTAAAAATATTTTGTCATACGATGGTATCCACACGCTCTACTCGCATCAGGTTAACGCCATAAAAGCGATTAATAACGGCAATCATGTGGTTACCGCAACACCCACAGCCAGCGGCAAAACAATCATTTACAACATTCCTTTTTTTGAAAAGATTATTAAAAATACGGACGCCCGGGCACTTTACCTGTTTCCGCTCAAGGCACTTGCTCAGGATCAGCTCAAATCATTTCAAAAGATGGCGGGATATGAGACATCTTTTCAGGCTACGGCGGTTGTTTATGACGGAGACACAACGGCCTGGCATCGTAAAAAAATCAGAGAAAATCTGCCCAATGCCATTTTAACCAATCCGGAAATGCTTCACTTATCTTTTCTGCCGTATCATGCAAAATGGCAGCAGTTTTTTGAAAATCTTGAGATGGTCGTTGTTGACGAGGTTCACACCTATCGGGGGGTGCTGGGTTCTCATATGGCACAAATTTTCCGGCGGCTTCATCGAATTTGTGAAACCTACGGAAGTCATCCGAAATTTGTTTTAAGCTCTGCAACAATTGCCAACCCGGCACAATTGTCTGAAGCCCTGATCGGGTGCCCGGTCAAAGCAGAAACTAAAAGTGGTGCGCCTTCCGGTAAACGGCATTTTATATTTATTGATCCTTTAGACAGCCCTTCTCATACCGCCATTTTATTACTCAAAGCTGCTCTGCACCGGGGTTTGAGGACCATCGTATACACTCAGTCAAGAAAACTTACTGAATTGATCTCTATCTGGGCTGTCAGCCAAAGCGGAAAGTATGCCGGTAAAATCAGTGCCTACCGGTCCGGCTTTCTGTCGGAAGAACGTCGGGATATTGAAAATAAGTTATCTTCCGGAGAATTGCTGGCAGTTATTTCCACCAGTGCACTGGAACTGGGCATTGATATAGGAGATCTGGATTTATGCCTGCTGGTTGGATATCCGGGCACCGTCATGTCGACCTGGCAGCGGGGCGGACGTGTCGGGCGCAGCGGCCATGATTCAGCAATTGTTCTGATTGCGGGTGAAGATGCGCTGGATCAATATTTTATGAGACATCCAAAGGAATTTTTTAACAAAGGTCCGGAGGCTGCAGTGATTAATCCGGATAATACGGATATTTTAAAAAAACATCTGGTATGTGCTGCTGCTGAATTGCCGCTCGAACTGGATGAATCATATGTAAAAGCGTCTTCGGTGAAAGAGTGCTTGAGAGAACTTGAATCATCCGGAGATCTGCTTCGCAGCGGTGACGGGTCAATGTTATATGCAGCCAGAAAATTACCGCATCGGGATATTAATTTGCGGGGTAGCGGCAGTCGGTTTAATATCATCAATCATGACACCGGAGAGAATATGGGGGAAGTGGACGGTTTCCGGGCATTTCGTGAAACCCATCCCGGTGCTGTTTATCTGCATAAAGGACACACTTTTTGTGTGGATAAATTTGATCCGGGTGCTCAGATGGTGACTGTGAGGCCTGCAAGTCCGGTTTATTACACCCGTGTCAGAGGTGACAAGCAAACTGAGATTTTAGATATTTATGAAGAAAAAAAAGTGTTTTCAACCTGGATTAAGTTCGGCCGTTTAAAAGTCACGGATCAGGTAAGCGGATACGAAAAAATACATATCCATGGAAAAAAACGAATTAATATTATTTCTTTAGATCTTCCGCCGCAGATTTTCGAAACAGATGGGCTCTGGATTACGATTCCGCCAGAGATACAAGCCTCTGCGGAAAAAGAAATGATGCATTTTATGGGAGGAATTCATGCTGTTGAACACGCAATGATCGGGATCTGTCCTTTACTGGTGTTGACGGATAGAAATGATTTTGGCGGTATCTCCATACCATTTCATCCGCAGGTTCAGAGTGCCGCCGTTTTTGTTTATGACGCGTTTCCCGGAGGCGTCGGGCTTTGCAAAGAAGCGTATGGGCATGCAGACAAAATGCTGCTTCAAACATTACAGGCGATCACATCCTGTCCGTGTGAGACCGGATGCCCGGCGTGTGTACATTCCCCGAAATGCGGTTCGGGAAACCGCCCAATCGATAAATTGTCTGCTGTTTATATTCTTGAAAAAATAATTCATAGAAATACGGCAATCAGCGAAAATAAAAAAACGCTCATTCAGAAGCCGAATCAAAAACAGCCACATAAGCAAATAACAAACAAAAAGTCTGCTATAAATGATAGTGCTGGGCAAAAGCTAAAATCTGAAAATTATGGTGTTTTTGATATTGAAACCCAGAAATCTGCCCAGGAGGTAGGGGGCTGGCATAATGCTGATCAAATGAAAATCAGTTGTGCAGTGGTTTATGATTCCCAAAAAAATAAATTTTTTGAATATTTTGAAGACGATGTTTTCCACCTGATAGACTATTTAAAAGCCTTGGATTTAGTGATCGGTTTTAACATCAAACGCTTTGATTACCATGTGTTGAGCGGTTATTCCAATTTTGATTTTTTATCTTTGCCAACCTTAGATCTTTTGGAATCGATTCATCACCACCTGGGCTATCGGATATCACTGAATAATCTGGCGAATGTCAATATCGGATCAACAAAATCAGCTGACGGATTACAGGCGTTGCGATGGTGGAAGCAGGGCAGGATCAGAGAAATTGCCCAATATTGTACAAAAGATGTGGAAATTACCCGAGACATTTTTCTGATGGGTCGGGATAATGGATATCTCCTGTTTAATAACAAATCCGGCAAGGCGGTTAGAATTCCGGTCAACTGGTAACGCTTATAATATTGATGCGTTTGTTGAGATAAATAATCGCTATCCTTAAAATCATAAATTTTATCGAAGAGATATTTTTTTTTAAGTTTACTATTGAAGTCTGCCGGATAATCAATTAATAAAAACACTATTTGTGATTCCGTAAATTAAATTATTTTTTTCAGGCAGTTAAGAAACAATATTTTTTTTAGAAAACGAATAGTTTAAGAAAATTAGGCGTTGATCATCGTTTCGGCCACAATCCGTGTCGCGTAAGAAACGCGACCTACAACCCATCTCCCATGATTTCAACTTCGTAGGCCGGGATTCTTTCCCGGCGATTTTTGAAGATTGACCGGAACGATGATCAACGCCGAAAATTACATAAAAAACATTGTTTATTCTACTAAACCATGATAGTAAATTATATTTAATTTATAACATAACTTTTATTTATTACGCATATTCAAATATCTGGAGGGCAGGAGAT